>JACWAO010000068.1 GCA_014874305.1 Candidatus Colwelliibacteriota bacterium
GGAGAATAATCGCGCTATAATCTCTGGTTAATTTCTTAATTTTGGAGTAAATTATTAAGTATTATGAGTTTAGGAAAAGGACTGGAATCATTACTGCCGCCGAGGAACGATGGAGCGCGCGGCGATAATACGGACTCTTATAAAGAAGAAGAGTCGCCTTCGTCTGCGCGGCAGACTTCGGTGGACCAGGGACCGTCTTCCGGGCAAGGTTCTCAAACGGTATATGGTGGACCTACTTCGAGAACTTCGGAAGATCAAGGGTCGCCTTTACTCTCGCGAGCTCCGGTGGACCGAAGCGAGGCAATTTTTCAAATAGAAGTAGAAAGAATCGTTCCCAATCCGCATCAGCCGAGAAGGGAGTTCAACGAGGAGGCGTTAAGAGATCTCGCCAATTCTATCAGGGAGTTTGGAGTGCTCCAGCCGCTCGTAGTTTCTAAAATTGAGGAAGAGGGAGAAAACGGGACTACGGTTCGCTATGAACTCATCGCCGGAGAGCGGAGGCTTTTGGCGTCGAAAATGGTCGGCCTGAGGACGGTGCCGGCAATAGTAAGAAGGGTGTCCATGCCGCGCGAGAAACTGGAATTGGCGGTTATAGAAAACATCCAGAGAGAGAATCTTAATCCTATAGAAGAAGCGCGCGCTTACGCCCGTCTCCAGGACGAGTTTAATCTTACTCAACGCGAGATCGCCAGCAGACTCGGGAAAAGCAGGGAGGTGATAGCCAATGCCATGAGACTGCTCAACCTTCCGAGCGAGGTGCAGGACGCCTTATCCTCTGGCCGCTTGAACGAGAGCCAGGCCAGACTGCTTCTGGCAATAGAAGACATAGGCGGACAGAAGCGGATGCTCGATGAGATATTAAGCTCTAATCTCAGCGTTAGGGAGATAAGGAGGAGAATAAATAGCAGTATCGGCAAAGAAACTACATCCGCAAACAAGCCAGTTTTTCACGAAGATCCGGAACTTATCGCCGCGAAAGAAAGACTTGAGGAAATACTCGGCACGAAAGTCGACCTTAAGAAAGACGGCGTAAGCGGAAAGATAACGATCAATTTTTATTCGGACGAGGAGTTCGAATCTATCCTGAATAGAATCTTGCGCAAAGAGGCGCAATCGGATTACTAACCCGCGGATTAAATCGTCCGCCAGTCTATTTCTTTAACTCCTTCGAGTTCTTTGAGTTTTATTATGAGCTTTGATACCTTGCTTCTGTCCGCGAGGTCGCACTTTATCTTAACCAGGTGAAGATTGCCTCTGCCAAAAGGGGAGGAGCTGGAGTTTTGTATGTTTATATGCGAGCGGGAAATCACGGCCGTTATATCCTTTAAAAGACCTATTCTGTCTATTGAGATAATTTTGAACTCGGTCGCGGAGGGTTTTGACTTGAGAAGATTGTCCTTACTTTTTGTCGAGGCGCGTATGTGAACCCTAGCCTTCGAGGTTATGGCGAACCGCAGCCAGGCCGGTGACGGTTTTTTATTTTTCTGGGTTATTATCTCCACGATGTCCTGCGATCGCAATTTGTAATCCAACGGCACTATCTTGCCGTTTACTTTCGCGCCCACGCACTGGTCTCCTATGTCGCTGTGTATCTGGTAGGCAAAATCAACAGGCGTCGCTCCGTCCGGAAGATCCATAACCTCTCCGGCCGGAGTCATAGCGAAAATCCTGTCCTTGAAGAAGTCTATCTTTAAGGCGTCCATAAACTCCTTTGAATCCGAAAAATCGCTCTGCCAGGAACGCAATTTTTCAACCCATTCTATTTCTCTTGTGTCCGCAACCGAAGCCTGCCTGCGCGCGTA
>JACWAO010000069.1 GCA_014874305.1 Candidatus Colwelliibacteriota bacterium
ATTGGAGTTCAGAAATGAGCTAATACGTCAACCTCCTGATAAGAATTTCAGGATGATGGTATAGTCCATGCAATTAGTAATAGTTGATCAATGCGTAAGACAGGTTGGTCTCTATCTGCTGCAGGCGTCTAACACTTGAGGGAAGTCAACCCTAGTACGAGAGGACCGGGTTGAACGAACCTCTGGTCTACCGGCTTTGGTACCAACTGAAGCGCCGGGTAGCTAAGTTCGGCCGGGATAAGCGCTGAAGGCATCTAAGCACGAAGCCCATCCCAAGATTAGGTGTAGGTCCGTGGGAGATTACCACGTTGATAGGCTCTAGGTGTAAACTCTGTAAGGAGTACCAGATTCTGCTTGAAGTAATGGATGGATGAAAGTTTTCGTAAGAGAACCGGAATCTTGATGTTTCAGATGGCGGTGTCTAGCCGAGGAGTACTAATAGACCGATTTATTCCATTTTTTTGGCTGACTTTTTTAGTCAGCCAGAGAATTGGACACGCATTCCCTAAGCCGTTTGTAAAACTTGTCATTTAAATGCCAATCATTCTAGGCTTGTGATTTTTAATATATTCGGTATAAATAGATTTGGCTGGTGATTTAGCCGGATGTGTCCCACCTCTTCCCATTCCGAACAGAGAAGTGAAAGCATCTGGCCCCAATGATACTTGCGTTTCGGCGCTGGGAAAGTAGGGTTCGCCAGCCTTTTTCAATTTCAGGATATAATTACATCAATGCTTTTCGATGGGAGACAGGATTGGTACGTAGTCGGAGCGTCGGCCTTTCTTATGATGGCCGGCCTTTTGGTTCTGGCGTCATCTGATCACTATCTTTTTATCAGGCAGATTATCTGGATTATTTTAGCTCTGGGGATCATGGTTGGTCTGCCGTTTTTTAATATCAAATCCCTTTTAAGCTACAGGTGGTTTGTCATAGGAATTTATCTTGCCGCTCTGGGTTTACTGGTTATAACTTATTTTATAGCGCCGGCCGTGCACGGGGCGCGAAGCTGGATACCGCTTGGGCCCTTTAAAGTCCAGCCGTCCGAGTTCATGCAGGCCGCTCTTATTATCCTGTTTTCCGCTTTTTTTGCCGCGAAGCACATATCGATAGCGAATCTGAGAATCGTGGCCACGTCTTTTGTGTATTTTTTCATACCTACGGTTTTAATTATGCTCCAGCCAAACTTGGGAACTGCCATTATATGTTTCGGAATATGGTTCGGGTATCTTCTGGTAAGCGAGATGCCCGCGAAATATATAGGCGCGGCGATCGTTGTGCTTGCTATAGTCGGGGTTTTTATGTGGCATTTCGGTTTCGCTTCTTATCAGAAGGCCAGAATAATCGGATTATTTAATCCCCATAAGGACACCTTGGGGATAAACTATAACGCCGCGCAGTCAAAAATAACTATCGGTTCCGGAGGATTCTTCGGGGAAGGGTTTGGACAGGGGACGGAGGTTAAGCTCGGATTCTTGCCCGCCGCGCAGACCGACTTCGCGTTCGCTTCGTTTATTGAGGAGTGGGGCTTCCTGGGCGGCGCAATAGTGCTTTTGGTTTTTGCGTTCCTTATATACCGTATATTAAGAATTGGGATGAAGGCCGATAATAACATCCTGCGTTTCTTATCGCTGGGGACGGTTATGTTTATAGTGCTCCATCTGGCGGTTAATTTGGGGTC
>JACWAO010000070.1 GCA_014874305.1 Candidatus Colwelliibacteriota bacterium
GAATTATCGAGGTCTGGTCCAATGCGGTAATAGAAATAAGAAAGATAGTTCCGAAAGTTCTTAAAGAAGACAGCTCCGTTTATATAATCATCGATTCGGGCGCGAGAGGTTCATGGCAACAGCCGACGCAGATGATGGGTATGAAGGGGCTGGTTGTGAACCCTAAGGGAGAAGAGATAGAGCTTCCGATACGCACCTCGCTTAAGGAGGGGCACAGCGGCTTAACTTACTTCATTACGACCCACGGTTCGAGAAAGGGATTGGCTGATACCGCTTTAAAGACGGCTGAGGCCGGATACTTAACGAGGCGCTTGGTTGACGTAGCTCAGGATGTGGTGGTTAGGGAAAACGATTGCCGGACAAAAGAGGGGATTACGCTCTATAAAAGCGATGGCAACGAGTTCGGCCATAAGTTCAGCGATCGTCTTTTCTCCAGGACGGCGCTATCGGACATTAAAATCGGGAAAAAGGTTGTGGTTAAAGCCAATGAGGTGATAGACGGCGATGCCGCGAAAGAAATCGAAGATTCTGACCTGGAATCGGTTGAGGTAAGATCGCCGATAACCTGCAAGACGCTCTACGGGATATGCGCCAAGTGCTATGGACTTGACTTGGGAGACCATAGGCCGGTCAAGATCGGAGCGGCGGTTGGTATAATTGCCGCGCAGTCTATCGGTGAGCCGGGAACCCAGCTTACGCTTAACACGAAACACGCCGGAGGCGCCGCTGGAAAAGATATAACTACCGGTCTTCCCAGAGTTGAGGAGTTGTTTGAGGTACACACGCCTAAAGGCAAGGCGGTTCTTGCTCCGGCCGGAGGATCGATACACGATATTGAGGAGAAAGGCTTAAACAAAGTTATCCATTTTGTTCCTCATAAGGGGAAGGTAACTTCGTTCACGATCACCAGGCGCACCTCTATTTTACCAAAAGAGGGCGAGATAGTAGAGGCGGGCGATCCGTTAACGGAGGGAAGCATAGATCTGAAGGAGCTTGTGGAGCTTAAGGGCAAGGAGGCTGTTTACCGTTATCTTATACGTGAAGTACAGCACATTTATGTGGCTGAAGGAAACTCTATAAACAACAAACACATAGAAGTCATAATGCGCCAGATGTTCGGCAGAGTTAAAATAGCGGCTAGCGGAGATACTGATTTTGTGGCCGGGGACGTTGTCGATAAATCGAGATTCCGCGAGGTGAATAAGATGATGAAGGCCGAAGGAAAAGAACCCGCCAAAGCGGAAGAGGTGCTTTTGGGTACGACCAAATCAGCCCTGGCGGCGGACAGTTGGTTGGCGGCCGCCTCATTCCAGGAGACCGCGAGAGTCTTAACAAATGCCGCCGTCGAATCCAAGGTGGACCAACTGCGCGGGTTGAAAGAGAATGTGATAATCGGCCGCCTTCTTCCTTTGGGCGGAGCGACGGAGGAAAAACTCGAGAAGGTTAATAAAGAAGTCGTAGAGGTCAGCGATGTGGCGGCCGAGTAGGGGGTTGACCCAGTTAGACCCCCGACGGGATCTAATGGGTTTGACCAGTGCTATAAGTTCTGGTAACATCTAGCGCGATGGATAGCGATAGAAAAAGCTACGAAATATCTTTCCTGGTTAGGAGCGAAAACGACGTCGAGGCCGTTTTAAAGCGCCTCTCTAATATCGGGGCGGAGATTGTGAGCGAAGGAAACATTGCCGAGGTTAAGCTGGCATACCCGATTAACAAACTAAACTCTGCTTATTTCGGATGGATTTGTTTCGATGTTGCCCCGGAAAAAATAACGGAGCTCAACTCTGCTTTACGGCTTGATGAAAAAGTAATGCGCCACCTGGTGCTGACTCCTCCTATAACGAAGACTGAAAAGAAAAGGCCGATGAAATCTTCTTTGGCCAGAACCGAAGCGGCGGGCCAAGCCCCCGCCTCCAATGCTCCAAGCGAATTGTCCAACGAGGAGCTGGAAAAGAAGCTGGAGGAGATTTTAAATTAGGTTTAAACCCGATGAACTTAAACAAAGTTTTTATAATCGGAAACCTTACCCGCGATCCGGAACTACGCCAAACTCCGAGCGGCCAGCCGGTTTGCTCGTTCGGAATGGCGACTAACAGCTACTACACCGATAAGAGCGGTTCCCGCCAGACGCGCACGGAGTTCCATAATATCGTTTTATGGGGAAGACAGGCTGAACTGGCAAACCAGTTTCTCACCAAAGGTAGCAATGTTTTTATCGAGGGGCGTTTACAGACGAGAACGTGGGAAGGAAAGGATGGTCAGCAAAGGAAGACGACCGAGATAGTGGGGGAAAGGGTGCAGTTTGGCCCTAAGCCCATGGGGGGAAGAGGGGAGGCGCAGACAGATAAACCCAAGGAACAAGGAAAAGAAAGCGTCGATTCGGAACCGGCGGAAGAGATACCGGTTATAGATATTGATGCCGACGAGATAAAACCGGAGGATTTGCCTTTCTAGTAAATATTTTGTAATCTCGAGGATATAACTTATGAAGAATGAACAGTGTTTCTTTTGCTCCCAGGGAGTAAAACAGATTGATTATAAGGAGACCGAAACGCTTAGGCGCTTTGTTTCCCAACAGGCGAAGATTATAGACCCGATACACACCGGAACCTGCGCCAAGCACCAGCGGCTTTTGGCCCAGGCGATAAAACGCGCCAGGTTTATGGGCCTCCTGCCGTTTGTTAAAAGATAAATATCTACTATAGGAATCGGATATGCTCAATCCAGACTATTCGATCTTTGGCGCTATATACGGTTTCGCGACGAGGGTTCCTTACTTGGAATGGGTTTATGTTTTTTTAGCCGGATACCTTCCGTATATTCTAGCGGCCGTTTTTTTGTATGAACTGCTTAGGGTGAAAGATATTAAAAGAAGAACGTATATTTTTCTCCTGACAATAATCTCCGTGGTCCTTTCGTGGGGAGTGGTCGCCAATATTATTCACTTCTTTTATGACCGCGCGAGACCGTTTGTCGCTCTTGGCGTCACTCCATTAACCAACGCTGTCGCGACTCCGTCTTTTCCTTCCGGCCATCTGGCGTTTCTTGCCCCGATAGCCATCGCCGGATTTTTAATAAATAAGCGAGTTGGAATATGGCTGAGCATTATTGCCATCCTCGTGGGGTTCGGCAGAATCGCGGTTGGCGTACACTATCCGTCTGATATTTTGGGCGGCATGGCCGCGGGAGCTTTGGGTTTTGTAATCGCTTATAAAATTATTCCCAAACCCGAAACGTGAATCGTGAACCGCGCACCGTTAATCGTGAAACGCAAACCGCAAATCGCATACCACGAAACGTGAATCGTAGGATGTAAACGTAACTCACAATCCACGGTACGCGATTCATGATTTATGATCTGTGTTTCAAGACAGCCTCTATTCTTTCCCTTTCTTGTTGAGGTATCTCGGGCCAGTTTTTAATATCCGTTTTTCTGAGGACCAGGTTTTCCGCCAGAACGAAGGAGTGTTTTTTATCGCCCGTTATAGGAGACAGTATTTCCTGTATCTTGTTTCTTGCCGAGATAGACTTATTGAGTTCCCTGAACTCTACCATGATTTTGGCGGCATACATCGCCGTTACAAGGAACGCGACGAAAAACATCCCCGCTTTTAAGAAGTTGTGACTGACAATTCCCCAGTATACGTATAAAGAAAGCACGATGCCGAAGAAAATCAGGAGGGTTAGTATGGCGGCTTTAAATTTCATGATCCGGCGTGGCGTTTGCTTTCTTATACCACCTTCTCCAGATTA
>JACWAO010000071.1 GCA_014874305.1 Candidatus Colwelliibacteriota bacterium
AATTCGGCGTTATGGAAAAGCCGGGGACGTAGACGCCGGCTATATAAAGCCCTGCCCCGTTGGCTATAAAAGATATTACTAGGGAGCTTAAGAACTTCATTGGGATAGCTACATTATATAATACATAATACAAATCCGAAATCCCAAGCACAAAATACTAAACAAATCCGAAATTCTAAATCCAAAACACGAAACTCATACGCGCTTCGGATTTCATAATTTAGGATTTTGTGCTTATTTTGTGTTCGATTGCGCCGAATATTCTTATGAGCTCGCCGGCTTCGCGCAGAAGGTACTCTTTTTCAGCTTCTTGGCCCTTTGTCGGTTCTGTTAGCCTGACCCAAAGCAGGCTTTCCTTGGTTTCTTTCTTCGATATTTTAACCCGGAAAATGAAATCCTTTTTACTGAGCGATTCGTTGGCTTCTATATAATTGGCCGCTTGAGATCCGGAAGAGCGTATAAGTTGTTTGGCGTATTCAAAGTTACTTATCGTTTTTGGTAGTTTTCTCACATAATCGCGCACTCTTTTGGCAAAACCGAGCGTTCTTTCCTCTAAATCATAACTTTTGGAGCTTGCCGTTTGATTCATTGTTAATTTGTTTCGGATTTTGAGTTTGGAATCTCGCGTTTGTCTCAAGCCTATACCTGTTTGGGGCTTGAAATTTGTTATTTTGAATTTGTTTCGAATTTCTGGTTTCGGATTTTGAGTTTGGTCTTATCGTAGTTCCCTTAAGAGGCTCACCCCTGTCATCTCCTCCGGTTTTTTTATGCCTATAATCTCCAGTATTGTAGGCGCGACGTCCGACAAAACCCCGATGCTCTCCGATTCTATCATCAGCATCTGCTCCTCCGTCTTGTTCCTCTCCCATCCGTTTACCACTGCGTAAAAGGGGACGGGGCTCGGATTGTGCTTCGTCTCCGGCAGGCCGGTTCTTGGGTCTATAAGCACCTCGGCATTCCCGTGATCAGCCGTTATCATGAGAATCCCGTTATTTTGGAGAAGTATTTTGGATAAGACGCCTATCTGGGCGTCAACCTCTTTAATCGCCGCTATTGTGGCGTCATAGTTGCCGGTATGGGCAATAATGTCCGGATTGGCGTAGTTTATCAGCATAAAATCGTATATTTTTTCCTCCGTTATGGCGGAAATGGCCCTGGCGGTGATTTCTTTAGCCCGCATTTCCGGATGCTCATCGGGTCTCGCGAGGGAGAGGGAGGGGATTAACACGCGGTACTCGTTGGGGAATGGTTCTTCGCGCAGACCATTAAAAAAGTACGTGACGTGGGCGTATTTTTCCGTTTCCGCTAGTCTTAGCTGTACCAGGCCATTATCGGAAAGCACGCGGCCCAATGGATTTACCACTTTTTCCTGGGGAAAGGCGACCGGTATGTGAAACCGGGGATTGTATTCGGTGAATGAACAAAAATAGGAGTCGCCCGGGGGCCAAGTTTTAAGAAACATATCGACAATCTGTCTCATCCTGTCCTCTCTGAAGTTAAAGAAAATCACGCTGTCTCCGGGTTTGGCGGCCAGCTCTGATCCGAAAAGCGCGGGCTCCAGGTACTCGTCCGTAACTCCCTTGGAGTAGGCGAGTTCGGTGTATCTTATGGGATCAACGTCCTTAACCGGCTGGACTCTGCCGTTTATCGCGTCGAAAGCCGCTTTCGTGCGGTCGGGGTGGTTGTCTCTGTCCATGCCGAAGTATCTGCCGCCCAAGCTGGCTATTTTAGCCCCCGGGAAATCCTTTATCTGGTCCGAAATCCGTTTCAAAAGATTCGCCGCGCCTTTTTGCGGACCATCCCGTCCGTCCGTAAAGAGATGGATATTTAGTTTGGAAACGTTTTGCGTTTTTAACAGATAGATAAGAGCCGAGAGATGCTCCAGCGAGGCGTGAACATTCGCCTCCGTCAAAAGTCCGACGATATTAACCGCCGCCCTGTTAAACTCGGCTTTCGACGCGGCTTGCAAAAGAACCGGATTTTTATAAAAAGAACCGTCCTTAACCGCGAGGCTTATCCTGGGGTAGTGCTGGTAGATTACCTTGCCGGCGCCCAGCGTGATGTGTCCGACCTCGGAGTTTCCCTCCTCGCCCCACGGCAGACCGATAGCGATACCGGAGGCCTGCAAGACTCCCCCCGGATACGTGTGCCGGATCCTGTTTATGTTCTCCGGCTGAGCTTCGTAGATCGCGTTCGACCTGCTTTCCCTTCCTATTCCCCAACCATCCAAAACAACCAGGGCTAAAGTTCTCTTACTCATGCGTATACATTATAGATGCGAAACCCCAAACTCAAAACCCGAAATCCTAAATTAGAAATCAGAAGTACGAAACCAGGAGCGCATATGAGTTTTGTGCTTCGGATTTCTAATTTGTTTGGTGTGTTGATATTCTGTGGAAATCTTCCGGAAAACTCATTTTCATGAAGGAATTTCCAGCGCTTCCGTAAAGGAAACCTCCTTCCGGATTCCGTTTCCGCTCCCTGCCGGATACGCGGCAAGCCGCGTAAAAGTTCCGGCAAGGCGGAACTTTGTGGAGGACTTTGGGTGGAGATGCGGCGCGGAAGGTTCCGAGGTTCGGTATATTTATCTGCCATACGGCGGATAAATCTTCCGGAAGACGGAAGGCGGCAGTGGCCGATAGGCTTCCGACGTTGATAGATAATAATATGGTTGTTCTTCCACCCCGCCCGCTTTCTGGACAAGTTCCGGCAAACTGGGTAGTATTGTGGCAAATGTTTAAGGAAGAGGAGTGGGGTTTGCTGAAGGAGATAAGTTCTGCCGTCTTCCGGGTTGCCGCGCTTGTTCGGGAACCAAGCTTAAAAAAGGAGCTTGTTTCCGCGGCAGTGGAACTTGTGGCTAAAAACAACCTCGAGGACGAGAGTCTTCCAAGTCTTACGAGTGTTGATAAGCTTGGAAGATTGATCTCCTTGGGAAGAACCGTCGGAGAGATTAGCCAGATAAACTCGATGGTCCTGGAGAGAGAGATAAACGGTATGAGACAGCGCGTAAAAGAGCTGACGCGCTCCCCGCAGTCCTTTATCCTTTCCGCGTTCGGCACCAGTGTGGAAAAAGACAGAAACCTTCCGGGAGCTCATAGCGCGGAAGTTCGGAAGTCCGGAAATGCCGGAAACGAGAGTCCGGAAATTTCCAGCCGGAAGCCGGAAATCATTTCGCCCTCCGGAAGTACTATTGCTTCCGAGCTCTTAAAGAATAGCCATCTAGCTGATAGACAGCGGCAAATAATGGAATATGTCCGGAAATTTCCGGAAGGTTGCCGTACCAAGGATATATATATGAACTTTCCGGATGTCAGCGACCGCACCCTGCGGAATGACATACGGGCATTGGTGGAAACCCTTAGACTGGAGAAGTTCGGTGGTCCGGAAGGTCAGGAAAAGATACGTCTCTTGCCTATACCTGTTTCCGGCAGGGAGGGGGAGGATATTAACGTTAATACGCCATTTGTAACTACCATAGACTCTGGGGCGTTCTAAAGTATAGAACGCAAGAATTAGGCAGTTTTCCACAGAAATTGTGGCTTGTGCGGGGTTGAAAAACCTCAAGCGTTCAACTAAACTAAATACAGCATTAATACTAAAATCATCTTGAAGTGAGGCGGGATGGTTTGAAGGGGCGAGAGCCTTTTTGCAAATCATTACAATTCTTCCTTGCTTCAGGGAAGTTTTTTAGTTTAATGGGTTACTAGGGTTATCAGTCTGTGTCAGCTTTGCCACTCCCTCACGGTAGGCGGCGGGTCGATGATATAAGGCAGGTAATCGTCTGAAAGCAAATAATTAAGTTAAATAAAGAAAATTTTTAGGATTCGAAAAAAGATAAAAATGAGCAGCAAAATTTCTCAGAAAATTGTGGCTGTAGGTTTGACTCTTTCTACTGCTATCTGGTTGGGTGGAGCTGTGATGCTCGCTCCGGCAAGCGCCGCTACTACAACGGCTAGCTTGCAGGCGCAGATTCAGGCTATTAGCGCCGAGCTTCAGCAGTTGGAAGCGCAACTTACCGCACAGCAGGGAGGTTCTGCCAGCGCATCCGTTCAGTGCACATTCACTCGCGCCCTCACCGCGGGATCGACTGGTGCTGACGTAAAGTGCTTGCAGGAATACCTCAACGCTTCCGGCTTTACCGTAGCCGCTAGCGGTGCTGGTTCTGTCGGCAACGAAACAACCTACTTTGGTCCAGCGACCAAATCTGCGGTTGCTAAGTGGCAGGCTGCTAATGGTGTAACTCCGTCCGTTGGTTACTTCGGGCCTCTTTCGAGAGCCGAGTATGCTAAATTAATCGCGGCGAGCACTACTAGCACAGGAGGAACTGGTACATCTACATCGACCACCCCAACAGCGGCTGGTCTTACGGTATCGTTAGCTTCGTCTAACCCAGTTTCGGGTAATGTAGCTATAAACGCTATGAACACCCCGTTAATGGTTTTGAATTTCACGGCTGGATCGCAAGCCGAAACTGTTAACAGCCTAACCGTAACCAGACAGGGTTTCTCGCAGGATACCGATCTGCAGACAGTTTACCTGTACAATGGTTCGACCAGACTGGCTCAGAACACCGGAATAAACAGTGGAGCGATCACCTTCTCTAATACGAGCGGTGGTTTGTTC
>JACWAO010000072.1 GCA_014874305.1 Candidatus Colwelliibacteriota bacterium
AAGACGGAGTGGCCGTGTGTAAAACCCTTCGGGCAAACGGCATTACCACCCCGATCCTTATGCTTACGGCCAAAGTTGCCACGGAAGACAAGGTTTTGGGCCTGGATAGCGGCGCGGATGATTATCTCACAAAACCCTTTTCTTTTAGCGAGCTTGTCGCTAGAATCAAAGCGCTTCTAAGACGGCCGGCGGAACCTCTTCCCGAAGAGCTAAAAGCCAAAGACCTGGTGCTAAATACCATAACTCGCTCCGTTTCCCGCGGAGGCAAGGACATCACGCTGACTCTTAAGGAGTTTATGGTTCTGGAATATCTTCTGCGCCATCCGAACCAGGCTATAACCAGGGAACAGCTTTATGATCACGCTTGGGATTTCGCGACCGTCCCTTTCAGCAATACTATAGATGTCCACTTAAAAAACTTGCGCAGAAAAATAGACGATGGACACAAAGAAAAATTATTGGAAACAATTCGGGGAGTGGGTTATCGGCTTAAGTCGTAACCGGTTTTTCCTGGCGCGGGTAAAGTTAACCGTTTTCTACTCCCTTATACTGGCGGTTATGATGACCGCTTTAAGCATCGCGGTTTACCACTCGGCGCTGATTAATATCGCCCTGGACTTACAGAGCAAGTTTTTGGACCCGGACGCCGCGACCACCGCGCTCGTTAAATTTAGCCAGGACCTCGAGGCCGATATTGTTATAATCGACATAGTTTTTGTGACCTTAATGACGACGTTAAGCTATGTTTTTGCCGGCGAGGCTTTAAGACCCCTTCGGGAAGCTATGGAGGAACAAAAGAGATTGACCGGCGATATTGCCCACGAACTCCGAACCCCGCTTTCCGTGATGCGCGCCGATCTCGAGATAGCCAGAGATTATAAAAACATCAGTAAGGAGGAGGTAAGCAGGCTTATAAAAAGCAACTTGGAAGAGGTGGATCAGTTAACCGGCCTCGCAGGTTCTCTTTTGATTCTAATGAAAGAGGATAATTACGCGAGCAATGATTTTAAACGCACCGACCTCTCGAATCTGGCGCGGCAGGTGGCGAGCCAGCTAAAAATACTTGCTGAAAAGAAAGAGGTTGCCGTAAGAATGGAAGAACCTTCTCCAGTGTTCGTTAACGGAAACGCGGAATCCTTGAACATGATGATACGGAACATCGTAAAAAACGCGATACAATACACCCCCGCCGGAGGATCGGTCGAAGTTTCGGTCCGAGAGGAAAACAAGAAAGCGATCTTAAGAGTTAAAGATACTGGCATAGGGATAAGTAAAGACGACCTACCGCGCGTTTTGGACCGGTTTTACAAGGTTGATAAATCCAGGGCCCAGGATGAAGGAGGTTCCGGACTCGGCTTATCGATAGTCGACAGGATCGTCCGCAATCACAGCGGTCAGATAAAGATAAACAGTGTTTTGGGTATGGGGACCGAGGTGGTTATATCTCTTCCGACCGAGAAGTAGTCTTATAGGTCCGCAGGAGGACAAAAACCCTTTATTTATCCGCACGTTATGGACTTCACACTCACTTCACGCTGAAGGACTTACTATATATTCAGCCTCGTAATGGTCGGTGAGGCTAGCGCGCTTAGTTCTAATTGGAAAATACATAATGAAAAAAAGTAAAACCAAAAGGAAATAATAATAAGCGAATAAAAATAGAATACGACAACTTGTGCTTACAGAGGCTGATATGTCGGCCTTTCATATAACGTGCTTTGTACACCTGGAGCATGTTTCCAAGTCTGCTAACGCAGGCATAGATCGCGGAACACTGATTTTAAGAATTCGTTCCGCGATCTTTATTTTATCCATGACGTCCATAGTAAGCTACGGGGCTATATCCCTCCGATTGTGAAGCGGGGGGATTTTTATTAGAATGCAAGCTAGGATTCTTAAGGGCCGGTAGTTCAGTGGCAGAACGCCTCATTTGCAATGAGGAGGTCGCGGGTTCGATTCCCGC
>JACWAO010000073.1 GCA_014874305.1 Candidatus Colwelliibacteriota bacterium
GATAAAAGCGTGATAAGCCAGGCGATAGTAAGAAAGGGAAACGAGGAAAAGATAGAAAAAAACTTTAAGGTTATCGATTTAACCCCGGCTGATTCCGACAGGAAAAGAGCTACGGCAATTATCGAAGTAAACGGAGAAAAGGTAACCTCTTCCGTCGGCGCGTCGCAGATTGTCGAGTCCTTACTGCAGGAAGGAGGCGAGATAAAAGCTAAACTGGAAAACGACGTTAAAGAGGCCGCTAACAACGGCTATAGAACGCTGACCGTGGCCATAAGTAAGGGGGGAGAGGAAAAAAACATGTCTCTTGTGGGAACCCTCCTGCTTTCAGACACGCTCCAACCAGGAACGAATGAGGTAATAGAGTTTATGAAGAGCCGCGGGATAGCTATAAAGATGCTTACCGGCGATAATCACGACATAAGCGTCAGAGTGGCGGGAGAGCTGGGATTCGAGGGAGAAGTTCTATCGAGAAAAGACCTGGAGAAAGTCGATTGGGACGCGCTAAAACCGGAGTGGCTTAATGGCAAGAATGTGTTCAGCGAAATACTGCCGATAGATAAGTATCACATTGCCCAGCTCGCCAAAAAGTCTTATGTGGTCGCGGTTACCGGAGATGGGATTAATGATCTTCCGGCAATAAAGACAGCAGATGTGGGAATTGCCGTAGAGAACGCGGTCGACGCGCTTAAAAGCGCGGCCGACATAGTACTTCTTACTCCGGGACTGTCCGTAATCAAGGATGCCATTGTCGAAGCGCGCAGAATATTTGCGCGGCTTTACACATATTCTCTATACAGAATATCAGAGAGCTTTAGGCTTATAGTAACCATAGCCGTCCTTGGGTTAGTTTACGGAAACTATCCTATTACTCCCCTGCAGATCCTTATCATAGCTCTTTTAAACGACCTCCCTATCATAAGCTTGGGTTATGACCGCGTTAAGATAGCAATGCGTCCGGCAAGGATTAATACCATTTCCAGGCTTAAGCACTCCTTGTCGTTTGGTCTGGCAGGGACCGCGAACAGCTTAGTGATATTCGTCTTAATGGTTAGCGTGTTTCATTTCAGTTGGAACACTATCCAAACAGTGTTTTTCCTAAAGCTTATAGTTTCCGGCCAGATGCTCATATATGTCGCCCACACTGCCGAGCGCTGGTGGAAGTACCTACCTAGTAAAACAGTAATGCTTGCCTCGCTATTCAGCCAGGTGGCGGGAACCCTTATGGCTTACTTCGGATTCCTGATGCCGAAGATACCCGTCTGGCTCATAATATTCATCTGGGTCTGGTCGTTCGGGTGGATGCAGATAACGGAGCTTACCAAAATTTTCTGGGCGTGGGTTGAAAGGAGAGGTGATAGGCGGTATCTGACCAGGTAACGCTTCCTGATTGAAGTTGCTTTTGCCGATTGCTGGATATACGATTTAATTATGAACACTAAAATACGCGATTACTTAGGAATAGCTCTAATAATACTTGCGTTAATCGGCGCAGCGGGGGTCGTTACTTATCTCAATTACTACGCGCAAAAC
>JACWAO010000074.1 GCA_014874305.1 Candidatus Colwelliibacteriota bacterium
AAGAATTAAAAAACAAATGGGGCAATGATCTCTGGGGATTGGTTACCGAGCTTGATGTTTTATCGCTCGGCGGGAGCGGGAGTAAAAGCGAGAACTTCCCCGAGTTCTTTCCTCTTGTAAACAAGCTGAAGTACGGAGGCGATATGGGGAGCAAGCTTATCGCTTTAGAGTATCTTATGGACGGACGCGGAGACGACCCGGCCTATGTTTTTAATATGGTGAGCTTCGGCGTTAAAGAAGTACGGAAATTGCGGAAACTGGCGGATTACGACCTGTCCGTTAAAAAAGGAGGGTTGGAGTACGAGGAGGTCCTACTGGATTTAGCCCTTACCGCGTGAGCCCTGCTTTAGCAGGGCTTCTACGGGGTTTGCAGCGTCAGGTAATTTGTTGTAAGTTTTGGTCAGGTTTGCACACTTTGAATGGAGGAGTTGAGATGAGCGGTTTTTCTCACTGGCGTCATGGCCGGCTCCCGTATGTTACATCGGCTGGCTACGCAAAGGGCAGGTTGGGCGCGTCGATCTGTTTCCCAGTCCGCCGAGGCGGCCTGAGCGGTAAGAAAGAAGACGAGCTGTTTGTCGTTGTGGCTGTGGCGGCTTCGCTTCTCGAAGCCTATGGGAACGTTTCGGTCGAAATGGGGCCCGCAGGCCTCGTCGACCACCACAGCGAATGGGACGACGCGTGGACGGGGACGTTGGACTTTTGTCGGTTTAAGGTTGAGGGTTTTTCTTTATCCGACGAGGAGTCGCTGTCGCTCAGGAAGGAATTCTCCGAGCGAGTTTCCGCCTTTCTCACCGAGGCGCTTTGCGGGCTTCCAGTTCGGCTTAAGTCGCCGGATTTAGTACGGTCTCGCTGAGCAGTTAAAATGACCCGAGCAAGTCTTAAAACGGCTCGTTTTTTTTATTTAAGTGCTTTAGTAAGTCTGGACTTAAGCCGGCTAGCGGTATTTTTCTTTATGACCCCTTTCTTTGCGGCTTTGTCTAAGGTTTTGTAAACGGAGGAGACGGCTCCTTGCGCTTCTTCTTTCTTACCCCCTTTTAGAAGGTTTTTATAGGCTTTAATAGAAGTGCGAACCTTCTTTTTGGAATCCAGGTTGCGCTTTCTTCTTCTTACGCTCTGGCGCAAAGCCTTCTTGGCGGATTTAATCTTTGGCATATGCGCTATTTAAGCATATTTAATGATCTGAAGCAAGATAACAGCGTTACTCCTGCCTTTGTTTCATAAATCTTAACGCGAAAGGATAGAAGTATGACTCCACTTCTTTCTTAGTTATAGAGTACTTGTGCTCCGTTTCGCTAACAGCATCCTCTACTATATCTTTAAGGATGGATATTTCCTGGCGGTGCAGATGGCTTTTCGCTGTGTCCAGCGCCTTTTCAATGAGAGAGAGGCATCTTTCGGCCGACGAGAGAGAACTTGTTTTATCTCCCTTATCGCGGGCCGAGATCATTCGTATAAGTTCGCTCCCCAGGTTCGCCATATAAAAATTCGTGTCGCGGACGTCATTCATTGGTGTCATTTTACCGGAGCCGTAGTTCATATGCAAAAACACAGGGCATAGGTTACAATACAGCCGATGATAATCGGTTTGTCCGGGAAGGTGGTTGCGAGCAAGGAAGGCAGGGCTCATGTTGACGTTAATGGCGTGTATTTCGAGGTGCTTGTGCCGCGCCGGTACGTAAGATTGCTTCCTAAACCCGGAAGCGGGGTGATTTTGCATACGTATCTTTACCATAGCAGAGAGGCGGCGCCGGAACTTTTCGGGTTTCTTACGGAGGAGGAGCTGGGCTTCTTCGAGCTTCTTTTGTCCGTAAACGGCGTAGGGCCCAAGATGGCTTTAAATATTTTAAGTGCGTCTTCTCCTGAGAAGCTTTCGGCCGCCATACTGCAGGGAAGGGCGGATATAATAGAAAAAGCGCAAGGGGTGGGCAGGAAGACGGCTATGCGCATCGCGCTTGAACTGAAGGACAAGATAAAATCTGTAAAGAAAAGGGCGGGCTTAGGACTGGAAGAGGAGGGTGTCGATAGCGAGATCGAGAGCGCGCTTGGCGCTCTGGGGTACAAGCGGGCGGCGATACGGGAGGCTTTGGACAAGATCGACCCGAAATTCGTAAAATTAGGGGACAGGCTTAAGGACGCCCTAAAAAAGATAAGATAATTTTTTAATAATGAAAAAGTTGCTGGGTATTTTTTATCATTGGTTTGTTTCCTTTACTTCCGCGCTTTATAACTTTTATCCGTCCCGAGGACTGGTTGTCGTTGGTATCACGGGGACAAAAGGAAAATCAACAACGCTGGAGCTTATAAATGCCGGGCTGGAGGCCGCCGGCAAGAAAACCGCTTTGGTTTCTTCGATAAGGATTAAGGTCGGGAATAAGTCGGAGGTTAATAAGACCGGCAATACGATGCCAGGCCGCGGAGTTATACAAAAAATAATGCGCCAAGCGGCAAACGAAGGGTGTGAGTACGTATTAATTGAAGTTACCTCTCAGGGAGTGGTGCAGTACAGGCATGAGTTTATAGATTTTGATGTCGCGGTTTTTTTAAACCTCCAGCCGGAGCATCTGGAATCTCATGGGGGATTCGAGAATTACAAGCAGGCTAAGCTTTCTTTTTTTCGGTACGTAAATAAGCAGAAGAGCGGGAAGAATAAAACCTTCTTTGTAAACAAGGAGGATAAGTGCGCGGACGAGTTTGTAAAGGCCGCCGGCAAAAACAAAGTCGTCTTATTTAACAAAAGCGACACAAAGACTAATTTGGCAGGCGAGTTCAACAAAGCGAATGTCGGCGCCGCGGTCGCGGTTCTCGGGAATCTCGGGGTAAGCGATGATGTCGTCGCTAAAGCGATGGAAAGTTTCGGCGGGTTGAGCGGCAGGATGGAGTTCGTATCCCGCGAGCCGTTTATCGCGGTTGTCGATTACGCGCACACGCCGGATTCTTTGCGGGCGGTTTATGAAACGGTTACGGGAATGAAAAAGCCGAAAGGGAGACTTATTTGCGTTCTCGGGTCGGCTGGGGGCGGGAGGGATAAGTGGAAGAGGCCGGAGATGGGTAAGATAGCGGCCGAATATTGCGGGTATGTCATCCTTACCGACGAGGACCCGTACGACGAAGACCCGCTGAAGATATTGAGCGAAGTTGAGGATGGGTTAAAAGCTGTTCATTTGGACAAGACGAAGTACGAAAAGATACTGGACCGCGCACAGGCGATTAAGAAGGCAATCTCGATGGCTGGGCCTGGAGACGGTGTGGTTATAACAGGTAAGGGTTCGGAACCGTTTTTGCACAAAGCAAAAGGAGTCAAGGTCTCGTGGTCGGATAGAAAAATAGTGGAGGAGACTATACAACGGCTGGCGAAATAATATTTTGGCGCTTTTATTGCCCTGATGGTATTCAGAGTGTATTCTGTAAGTAAATAACAATAATTGCCAATGAAGATAAAATTTTTAGGAGGAGCCGGAGAGGTTACCGGATCGAACTATCTTATAACTTCGGGGGATACGCAAGTGCTGATAGACTGCGGTCTGTTCCAAGGGAACCATTACTCGGAAAAAAATAATTTTAATAAGTTCGATTTTGATATTAGCGCGGTGAAGGCGGTTTTCGTAACCCACGCGCACATAGATCATACGGGACGTCTTCCCAAGCTCTACAAAGAGGGGTATCGCGGGCCGATATACTCGACCGCGCCGACAAGGGATTTTGCCAAGGAGCTTCTTCTTGATTCGGAGGACATCTTGTTTAGAGAGGCTAAGAGGGAGGGCGAGCCGCCGCTTTACGCCAAGGGGGATGTTGATGGCGTTATTTCTATATGGAAGACCCTGAGTTACGGGGACACGATCTCCGTGGGTGATATAAAGATAAAAGCGCATGATGCCGGACACATCCTGGGTTCGTGTTCTTACGAGGTGGAGGCGGATGGGAAGCGCGTGGTGTTTTCCGGAGACTTGGGGAACGTGAATCCGCCGCTAATAAAAGAGGGAGAGTTAATAGTACCGGACGCGCAGTACGCTCTTATCGAATCCGCTTACGGGGACCGCGTGCATGAGCATGTTGAGGAAAGCAGGGGGATTTTGGAGGATACGATAGAGGAAACGGTGCGCGACGGAGGAGTCTTGATGATTCCGGCTTTCGCGATGGAGCGCGCGCAGGAGCTTCTTTTGACGATTGACGAGCTTATACGCAACAAGCGCATCCCGCCGGTTCCGGTTTTCATGGACAGTCCCTTGGCTATAAAGCTGACTGCCGTATACAAGTGGTACGAGGATTGGTTTAACGCGGATGTCGAGAAGCTGGTTAAAAAAGGAGACCCTCTTTTTAATTTCCCGGGATTGAAGGTTACGCTAAAGACGGAAGAGTCAAAAAAGATTGCCGATGTTCCGGCGCCAAAGATTATTATCGCAGGTTCGGGAATGTCGCACGGCGGCAGGATAGTCAGACACGAACAGCTTTACTTGTCGGATCCCAAGAGCGCGATTCTTTTTGTGGGATACCAGGCCAGGGGATCGCTAGGTAGAAGAATTTTAGACGGAGCGGAAACGGTGCGTATCTTCGGCCAAGAAGTTCCGGTGCTCTGCCGCAAAGTGGAGATCGGAGGATATTCGGCTCACGCGGATCAGAATAGATTGATGAAGTGGCTTGTTCCGGCAAACGGATCGTTAAAGCATGTGTTCGTGGTTCAGGGGGACGAGGACGCGAGTCACGCGCTGGCGGCAAAAATTAAAGACGAGCTGGCGATAGACGCTTCCGTTCCGGCTCCCGGGTACGAGGTGGAGTTGGCGTGAGACCGTTTAAATAAAATATAATGAAAGCATGCAAGATATAAGAGAAGGAATAGAAGAGAAGAATTTTCCCAAGGTAAAGATATGCATATCCGGCGCGGCGGATACGAGCCACTGCGGAGATAGCGCTTTCGCGATTGCCGAAGGTTTGGGGAGGGAGATAGCGGAACACGGCGCGGTTCTTGTGGACGGTGCGACTACAGGCTTTCCTTTCTGGGCGGCCAAGGGGGCAAAACTAGCCGGCGGGATCGTTGTCGGTATCTCGCCCGCCTCGACCGAAAAGGAACACATTGAAGTGTATAAACTGCCTATCGCGTACCATGATTTGATTATTTATACCGGTTCCGGCTACTCGGGGCGGAATTTGCTTCTTACGCGAACCGCGGATGCGGTTATAGAAGGATGCGGGAGGATGGGAACGATAAACGAGTTTACGATAGCTTTCGAGGACAGGAAGCCTATCGGGATTATGGAGGGGGAGTGGGAGACGGATGAGGTGCTTAAGATGCTAATAGAAAAATCTCATCGCGCGGAGGAGATGGCGGGGAAGATTGTTTATGCTTCCGATCCGAAGGAGATGATAGAGAAACTTCTGGTTGTAATAGAGAAATACAAGGCGGATAACGAGAAGAGAGTTCTCTAAATAATGTTTAAGAAACTGACCCTCGGAGTCGGGTTGCTCTCCGGTTCGGTTATAGGGGCTGGAGTTTTTGCCCTCCCTTATGTTTTTTATCGCGCGGGGTGGGCTGTCGGGTTGTTTTATGTCGTGGCATTCGCCGTACTAGTAACAGTTTCCCATATAATGTACGCCCAGGTAGTGGAGATAACCCCGGGAGAACATAGATTGGTGGGTTTTTCTAGGATATATCTCGGGAAGCTGTCTGAATGGACCGCGACGCTGGTTAGTCCGATAGGCTTGCTTTTGACGCTTACCGTTTATCTTATTCTGGGAGAGAAGTTTCTTCTTTTATTTATGCCGGACAGCTACGGCAAGATAGCTTTTCTCGTAATCTGGCTTTTGGGAACGCTGGTTATTTTCTGGGAGACGGGGAAACTGGCGCTGGCTGAGGTGCTTGGGACGCTAAGCATAGCGGCGATTATATTTATAATATTCGGGTATGGCGTCGGCGGCTCCGCGAATATAGCGGCTCTGCCGGCCGTTGATCCAAAATTTATTTTTCTCCCTTACGGGGCGATGCTTTTCGCGTTATGGGGAAGGACGGCTATTCCTCCGATAGTGAGATATTTCAGGGATGATAATAGGCTTAATCTTGTAAAACCAGCCATAATACTCGGAGTTCTCGTTCCTCTGCTTTTATATGCCTTGTTCATCGTTGGAGTTATCGGGCTTACGGCACCGTATGTAACCGAAAGCTCGGTGGCTAATTTAGCTTCAGCCCTGCCCTCGGGGGTCGTGTGGCTTGTCGGAGCGCTGGGAATATTAGCGATACTTACCTCGTACGCGGTTATAGGTAAGAATATACACCAGACGGTTATTTTTGACATTAAGCAGAAGCCGTATGTCGGGGCGCTTGTCGTGGCCCTGGTCCCGCTTCTTCTTTACTTCGCGGGCTTCAAAAACTTTCTTTATCTGGTCAACATAGTCGGAGGAGTCTTTCTTTCTGTCGAAGGGATATTAATGACCCTGCTTTGGCGGAGAGTCAAGATCACCGCCGGATCGTGGAACCGGTTGTACGGCGCGGCCGTCTATCTGCTGTTGGCAATATTTATCGGCGGGATCATTTACGTGTTGACCTATCGTTGATTTCACATTTGCCGTACCGCTTCGCTTGTGCAAGAATGACGGCGAGTCCTCGTAGTTCAATTGGATAGAACGCTGGCCTCCGAAGCCGGAACTTGTGAGTTCGAGTCTCACCGAGGGCACTGTGTGGATAAAAGTTCCACGAGAAGAAACGCGCCCCAATTATACAGACTATTTACCTCCTCGTAGAAGGATATAGAATATAGCTATGCCAAACGAAATAATACCTACTGCTCCGCATAGAGATTTTGAGAGCATTAAAAAGATTGATAAAAATAAAGTGGAGTATTGGGAGGCTCGTGAATTGTTACCGCTCTTAGGTTATGAAAACTGGCAAAAATCAGAAGAGGTAATCGCGAGGGCCGCCCGCGCTTGTATAAATAGCGGCCAAGACGTTGATGACCATTTTAACCGGACGGTTAAAATGGTGGAAATAGGCTCTAATACAGTTAGAAAAGTAAGGGATTTTAAACTTGATAGATACGCTTGTTATCTCGTAGCCCAGAACGGAGATCCTAAAAAACCAGAAATAGCCCAAGCTCAAACCTATTTTGCCATACAAACAAGAAGACAGGAGATTTTTGGCCAATTAACAGACAGTGAAAAAAGACTTTTTATTCGCGGCGAAGTCTCTGCGAGTAATAAGAAGCTTTTTAAAACAGCGAAGCAGGCCGGCGTAAATAAGTTCGGATTATTCAACGATGCCGGTTATAGAGGTCTTTACGGCATGCCGCTGTCTGATATCGAGCAAAGGAAGGGAATAAAAAAAGGGGAATTGTTAGACAGGGCCGGCTCTACCGAGTTGGCGGCTAATTTATTCCGTATAACTCAGACTGACGAAAAAATAACGAAGGATAAAATACGGGGCGAACAAGCGGCTTCGCGTACTCACTTTATGGTTGGCGGCAAGGTGAGACAGACCATTAAAGATATCGGCGGCGTTCTTCCAATTACCCGCAGAAAAACATATCGGGCAAGTCAAGCGGGAGGTTAGACAGCTAGAGAAAGAAAAGAAGAAAAAACTTAAAGGATTTAAAAAATAGCAATTTAATCGATGAGCCTCTTTGTTGGAATAGCCGCAGCCGTAATACTAGCCGCCCTTTGCGCGTTTCTGGTTAGCTTTCTGAAACAGCCGACCATAACCGGATTTATCATTGCCGGTTTGATTATCGGATATTTTGGTTATTCTGAATCGTTTAGTTTAGGGACCTTGAACAGTCTAGCAAGCATAGGTATCGCTCTGCTTTTGTTTATAGTCGGTCTGGAGATGGATCTCCGCTCCTTATCCAAGGTGGGTTGGAGAGCTTTGCTTATCGGTTCCCTGCAGATGATACTAACCTTTGCGGCCGGTTTGGCCGTAGCCGGCTGGCTCGGTTTTGTTAATCAAGCCGCTTTCTACATAGCTATCGCCGTGACTTTCTCCTCGACAATAGTCGTCGTAAAAATATACTCGGAGAAAAGAGAGCTTAACAGTCTCCACGGTAAGATTTCTTTAAGCGTTCTTCTTTTGCAGGACTTGGCCGCGATAATCGTCCTTATGCTGTCATCGAATTTGCATGATGGGATGCATTTCGGGTGGCCGATGCTTTTCACCTTCGTCCGCGGAGCTGTCTTCGTTGTCTTGGTATTGATCTCGTCAAAAGTTATGCCGGCCATTCTGGATTTCCTTGGCAAGTCGCGCGAGCTTCTTTATTTATTTGGTCTGGCTTGGGGATTGGGCGTGGCGCTTCTCGCCGGTCTCCAGTGGTTCGGCCTCTCGATAGAGGTTGGCGGGTTTCTGGCCGGGTTGGCGCTGGCCAGTTCCATAGAGCACCTGCAAATAAAAGCGGAACTGCGGCCACTGCGCGACTTCTTCCTAATACTTTTCTTCGTGGGCTTGGGCGCGGATGCGTTTTATTATCATGGGCTGAGTTATATCTGGCCGGCCATAGCGATCTCCGTGTTTGTCTTGATGTTTAAGCCTATTTTGGTTTTCTTTATCTCAAACCTTGCCGGATACCGTTCCAAAACATCGTTTTATACCGGTCTGTCGCTTGGGCAGGTTTCGGAGTTCGGACTTATAATCGCCGCTCTGGCTCTGGCTTATGGAGAGATAAGCGGGAGCGTGCTTTCAATCATAACCTTGTCGGCGGTCATAACCATATTCGTTTCTTCCTATTTTATAACTTTCGATTCCGCTATTTACTCTTTTATGGGAGGCGTTCTTAGAAAATTCGAGATGAAAAACAGCGAGGATGAGCAAAAGACTAGCGAGCTAGAGGGCCACATTGTTCTGGTTGGCGCGCACCGCATGGGGCGGAGCATTCTTGAGGCTTTGGAGAACGACAAAGAAAACATCGTGGTTGTGGATATAGACCCCGAGGTTGTTAAGGGGCTCCTGGCGCAGGGAATAAAGGCGGTTTACGGGGATATAGCGGATACCGATGTCCGCGAGGCTATCAATATGAGCAAGGCGTCGCTTATAATCTCTACCGCACCCGATGAAAAGGATAGCGCGGTGATAGTCAATTTTACCCGCAGATTTAACCCGTCCGCCAAGATAATAGTTTCGGCGGAGAACGAGACGGAGGCTAAGAGGCTTTACGATTCCGGCGCGGATTATGTTATCCTGCCGAGGTTCTTGAGCGGAGCGGAGATAGCCAAGATAGTCGCGGGAGACGATAGGGAGGGGAGGATTTTAAGAAGGAGAAAGGCGGACCTGAAGCTTATCGGCTAATTGAGAAGAATTGTTTGTTCGCTTTCTTCTTCTTTTTGGGGATTTTGGCCGCCAATCTCTTTTTTGGCGGAAGAGGTTATCTTTTTGTAATCTCGTACGACGATCGGAATCTTAGCAAAATCCGTCGCCAGCTCGTTACTAACAGAGGTTGAGCGTAAAGCCGCAGCGGGGTGATAAAGGGGAAAGATTATCTTGTCTTTTAATATAAAAGCCTTTCCCCTGTCTTTTGATATTTTCGCTTCCGGCAAAAAATAATTCATCGAAAAGCGGCCGAGGGTCGCTATGACTTTGGGGTCGATAATATTTATTTGTCTTTTTAAGTAGGGTGCGTAGGCGGCAATTTCTTCAGGGAAAGGATCGCGGTTATTGGGCGGGCGGCGCTTGACGATGTTAGTGATATACACGTCCTCGCGCTTCCAGCCGACGGAGGCGATAAGCTTGTCCAGGAGCTTCCCGGCCTGGCCGACGAACGGACGGCCCTGCTGGTCCTCGTGGTATCCCGGGGCCTCTCCTATAAAAAGCACGGACGTATCCGGGTTTCCTTCTCCGAAAACCAAGTTAGCCTCCGAAAGGGGCAGGTTGGAGTCGGCTCTCATTTCCTCCTCCAGCCATTTCAATTCTTCCGCTTTGTCCATTAAAGAAAGTATACAACGCGAACCACGAAACGCGAACCGTGGATCGCAACAGATCCTTCACTAACGTTCAGAATGGATGACAGACGCCCAACAACGTCATTCTGAACGAAGTGAAGAATCTACATCTTGAATCCAGGAATATGGATGGTGTACTATAAACCCAACCACACCTTAATTAAGCACGCAAACAACTAAAAATCAGGAATGAAAACACCTCATATGTTTTCGTTTCTCTCCCGCGTTCTCAAACGAACAGGTAACAGCAGAAGAGCGCGCCCTCAAAGAAATGTCATCCAGAGTTCTTTTTTATTCGTCATCCTGAACGTAGTGAAGGATCTAATTTTAATACGACAAGATTCTTCGGTTGCGCCTCAGAATGACGCGGCGTTTTGTCGTCCTGAGCTTTTGTCGAAGCGGAAAGAACGGCAAAGCCTCCCGTCATGCTGAGCAAAGCGTCCACCTTCGCCAAGGCTACGGCGGACCAAAGGAAGCATCTGTACGTAAGATTCTTCCCTTGGTCTTCCGTAGCTCGTGAGAGCGGAGGAGACACTCCGTTCAGAATGACAACGAACAACGAATCGTCATTCACCCTGGTAGAGTTGTTGATCGTCATCGCCATCATAGGAATACTTTCGGCCGTCGTAGTCGTCATTATTAACCCCTCGCAGTTACTCCTCCAAGCGAGAGACAGTAGAAGAATCGAGGAAATAGCTAACATCAATAAAGCCATTCTCTTGTATATAACTGACGACAATCATGCCTTAGGCAGTACAAATACTGTTTATGTTTCGATCCCCGACACGACCAGCACCTGCGCCAATCTGGGACTCCCAACATTGCCTTCAGGGTGGTCCTACCACTGCGTCTCAACAACTACCCTGAGGAACATAGACGGAACCGGATGGATTCCTATTAATTTCAATCTTATCTCTCATGGTTCGCGTATTTCCATTCTACCCATAGACCCCGTTAATACCGCGTCTTCCCAAAACTACTATACCTATGCTACCGGCGGCCTTTCCTATGAGTTAACTGCTTACTTTGAATCCGATAAGTATCAAACCCAGGCGGCAGAGTCGGGGAATCCCGATCCAACCACTTATGCCGTAGGTAACGTGTCCTTGACCCCTTTTGTCCACGGGCTTGTGGGGTACTGGGGATTTGACGAAGGAGGCGGAACCACAGCCAACGACTCGTCTGGATTCTTAAACACCGGAACGATGTATTCCTCTTCCACGATAACCAACCTACGTACTGCTACTAATTGTTTGTCTGAATCCTGCGTATATTTCGATGGTACAGACGATTATATAAATAACGGAGCAACCCCACAGCTTAACGGCTCAGTTATGTTCACAATCGTCGCGTGGGTTAAGCCCAACACAACTTCTGTTCTACAGGGGATAGTGCAGAGAGGGTCGAGTAACAGCGTCCACGGATATATTTTTTTAATATCCTTAACACCGGAAAGGTGCAGTTAGACACGGAATCCAGTAGTACCCTCGGTCACGTCCTCGCATCCTCAGCCGACCCGCTTTCGGCTGGACAATGGTATCAGGTAGCGGGAGTGGCTAGGGCAAGCAACCTCCAAGTTTATGTAGACGAGCAAGCCGGAACCCCGACTAATTACTCTGGCCTTTATCCTTTGGTAACAGGTGATAATAGTTATTATGGAAAAAGAATGAATGTTGGTGCTTGGACTTATAGCTCTCCAACGCCCTCGTCTGTTTTTAATGGATTAATAGACGATGTTCGTGTTTATAATCGCGCTCTTACAACCGCGCAGATACAAGCGATGTATAACGCGGGCAGACTGAGGTAATAATACAAATTGTCGAAATTGAACTTCGATGGATTGCGTAATAGACAGCGTGTGGAAAATAGGAACGAAGTGCGCCGCATAACCGCGCATTTGATCAAGGCGTCTTTATAATTTAATAATTCCGGATAAGTACAATACTGCGATTACGAACAGGGTTATTACCGCTAGAGTGGTAAGTATAGTTTTTATAATTTGAGATGCTGGCGGTACTCCATAAAATGTATCTATTTTAAAATCATGTGGCGTCGCTGATTCTACTGTGGCAGGTGTGTTTTGCTCGGTTACTTCTTTCATTTTTGCCAAAGCTTCTTCCGGAAAAGTAACGAGAGAAAACGACAGTTTATGGCTATTGCTTATTCTTGTCGGAGTTAAACCATTCCCCGCTACCCACTTAACTGCGGCATACGGACCAGCTGCGGCGCTAAAGGTTATTCTTCCCGTGTTTAAAATTCTATCCAAAAAAGATTTGCCGATTTTAACGTCCAAGATGTCTTTGTTGTAGATCCATAAAAAATTGAATGAGGAAACGGAAGGAGTGTTGCCGACGAACAGCGGAGATGCGGTTAATAATATAATTCTATTGTTAGTAACCAAGTAACGATAAAACGGGGTTGTAAAGGAGGCGATTACAAACAACATTGCTAATGTTAGCAGAAACGACCATTGAGGGTATTGGTTTAACCAAGCGGCATTTGAGAAAAACACTATGATTATAGCCAGCGAGATTGCGGTAGCGGTATAGCGAATAGCCACGAATAAGATGCCTCTTCTAAAATCTTTTGGCTCGTATATTACGCTCTCCCCAGCTTCAAATATCGGTAAGGACATATTAGCTGTATATTACACCACCTTGCTAATAATAGTAAAAATTGGGAATCTATTTATCCGTATCTTTTTTGTTTTTCTCTTCGTCCCAGGTGAGGGTTCCGATCTGATACTCCGTAACCCGCGTTTCGAAAAAGTTCTTTTCCTTGCGGAGATCTATAATCTCGCTCATCCAAGGGAAGGGATTCTCCGAGCCGTAAACCTTAGGCAAGTTGATTCTCTCAAGCCTTCGGTCGGCGATGTATTCGAGATAGATTTTGATTGTTTCCGCGTTCAATCCCAGTATTCCGCGCGGTAAACAATCCTTGGCGTACTCATACTCCAGTTCAACGCCGCGTTTTACGTTATCGGTTATCTTTTTCTTGAACTCGTCCGTCCAGATTTCCGGATTCTCCTCTATGATGGCGTTTATAAGCTCACTGCCGAAAGCTAGATGAATCGACTCGTCTCGTAAAATGAATTGGAACTGTTCGCCGACCCCGACCATCTTGTTCTGGCGGAGGAAGGAAAGCATCATCACGAACCCGGCATAGAAAAATATGCCTTCCATAATAATGTAGTATCCAACGAGATCGTGGACGAAGCGCTGAACGTTCTCCGAACCCTTGGTGGAAAAGTCCGGGTCGAGGACGGATTTGGTTATATTTATCACGAAATCGTCTTTGTCCTTGATGCTCGGTATCTTAATATACATGTTATAGACCTCTTCCGGAGAAAGTCCAAGGGTATCGCAACAATAGATGAAACAGTCGGTGTGGATCGCTTCTTCAAATGCCTGGCGCAGGAGATATTGCCGTGCTTCGGGATTGGTTATGTGCCTGTAGATTGCTAAAACGATGTTATTAGCAGTGAGACTCTCGGCGGTGGAGAAGAAGCCCATGTTCCACATAACCATGCGCCGTTCGTCCTCGGTCAAGGCGGTGCGGCTTTGCCACATCTCCACATCCTTCTGCATATTTACCTCTTCTGGCACCCAGTTGTTGGCCACGCCGTTTTTGTAAAAATCCCTGGCCCACTTGTACTTGATTGGCAGGATTTTGTTCGGATCCGTAACTTCTGAATTCAGTATCTTCTTTTCCTGGTTGCTCATTTTTTATATATTTTTATTGGCAGGATTCGCAGGTCTCGCCGACTATTAACACGTCGTCTCCGCCAGCCGGTTTTTCGGCGGAAACGGCGACCGGTTCCGGCTTCGGCGCGGAATCGAATTTCTTATTGATGTCCAAGGTGCTTTTTTCTATCGCCGAGGCTCCGAGAGTGCGCAGGTAGTAGGTTGTTTTGAGTCCCATCTTCCAAGCGGAGACATAAATATCGGAGATGAACGATCCGGAGTGGCTGGAGGTGAGGATGTTTAGCGACTGGCTTTGGTCTATCCACTTGCCGCGATACGCGGCGTGCTTTATTAGCCAATGGGGATCTATCTCGAACACCTCTTGGTATTTTAATTTAAGACGCATGGGAATTTCAGGAATACTTGAGACGTTGCCGTCAAAGTATTTTATTTTTTCAAGCATCTCCATGTTCCAAAGATTGAGTTTTTTCAAATCCTCTATAAGGTCCTCGTTTATGACCGTAAACTCTCCGCTGAAATTGGATTTGACGTAAACGTTCTTGTAAATCGGTTCTATGGACGGATAAACTCCTGAGATATTGCTGATAGTCGCGGTTGGGGCTATGGCCATGCAATTTGAGTTTCTCATCCCGTGCTGTTTAACGTGCGCCCGAACCGGTTCCCAATTCATGCGCGAAGTGTATCCGACTCCCGTCGGCACTCCTCGTTCCTCTTCGAGTAGCTTAAGGGTGTCTAAGGGGAGAAGCCCTCTATCCCACTTCGATCCCTCGTAGCTTTTGTACGTTCCCTTCTCTTTGGCCAGTTCGGAGGAGCTTAAAATCGCGTGGTAGGAGATGAACTCCATAAGCTCGTCCGAGAAATCAACCGCCTCGTCGCTCGCGAAAGCGAGATCGAGTTTGTAGAGGGCGTCCTGCAGGCCCATAATTCCCAAACCAACCGGCCTATGGCGCAGGTTCGATGTTTCGGCCTCAGTTGTCGGATAAAAGTTAATGTCGACTACGTTGTCCAGCATTCTCATCGCCGTTTTCACAGTTCTCTCCAGACGAGCTTTATCTAATCTTCCTCCGGTTATGTGCGCCGCAATATTAATCGATCCCAGGTTACAGACGGCCGTTTCGTCTTTCGAGGTGTTTAACGTTATCTCCGTGCAAAGGTTGGAGCTGTGGACGACTCCGACGTGATCCTGAGGAGAGCGGATGTTGCAGGGATCCTTGAAGGTTATCCACGGGTGTCCGGTCTCGAAGAGCATGGTTATCATATGGCGCCACAAGTCTTTTGCCGGCATCCTTTTCCAAAGCTCCATTTCCCCATTGTCGGCCATCGCCTCGTACTTTTCGTACTGCTTCTCGAACTTTCTCCCGTAGATGTGGTGAAGATCGGGAGTTTCGTTCGGGGAGAATAAAGTCCACTCCTTGTCCTCTATTATTCTTTTTATGAACAGGTCGGGAATCCAGACCGCGATATTCGTGTCGTGTGTCCGACGGCGATCGTCGCCGGTATTTTTGCGGAGCTCTATGAAGCTTTCTATGTCGTAATGCCAGGCCTCGAGATAAACGCAGGCCGCGCCGCGCCTCTTGCCGCTTCTGTTTATGGCGGCGGTGGTCGCGTCGACTATTTTAAGAAAGGGGATTACGCCCTGGCTCTGAACATTAGTGCTTTTAATAAGCGCTCCGGTTCCGCGGATGTTCGTCCAGTCGTTTCCAATCCCGCCCGACCATTTTGCCAGTTCCGCATCATCGGCGACGCACTTAAAAATATGCTTCAGATCGTCTTCCACGGTCGTGATGTAGCAGGAACTCATCTGCGGACGAACCGTGCCCGAGTGAAAAAGAGTCGGGGTCGAGGTTACGTAGCGGAGTTGGGACAGAGCGTTATAAAATTCTATCGCCGCGGCGTTTTTGTCTTTTTCGTTTAAGGCCAGGCCCATAGCGACGCGCATCCAGAAATATTGCGGCGTTTCCAGAATATTTTGATCATAGTCCTTAAGAAAATAGCGGTCGTACAAAGTTTGCGCGCCAAGATATCTGAATAAACCGTCCCTAGCCGGATCGATTACCGCGGAAAGCTTTTTAAAGTCGTACCCTAAAAGTTTTTTGTCGATTCTGCCGGCAGTGACGCCGTTCTTTATCGCTTTTTCCAAACCCCCTCGGTATTTTTCCGCGAAGCCGCCCTCGAACTCATACGTTCCCAAAATTTCCTTATATAGCTCGTTAATAAGAAGCTTGGCGGTCAGGTGCGAGTAAACGGGATCTCTTTCAATTCTGCTCCTTAGGGAAAAGATGACGGTGGTATTTATCTCGGAGGTGGTTATGCCTTCGTAAATTCCGTTTTCACACTCTTTTATAATCTCGTCGATATTTACTTCGTTTTTGTAATCCGCGAATAAGGGTTTTAAAACGGATCTGATTTCATCGGCGTCGAAATTAACCAGAGACCCGTCGCGCTTTTTGACTTTTATCTCCCCCTTCTCGATTTTTGTCAGCAGTTGCTTATGCTTCTCCTCGCGCAGTTCGGCGTGCTTTTCGCGGTAGATTATGTACGCCTTGGCAATATCAAAATACCCGCTGGCGACAAGATTTTTTTCCACGAGATCCTGGACCTCTTCCACCAGCGGAGTAGCGTCGCTTTCTTTGGAGGACAAATCGGAGATGACCATGTCCGTAACGGATACCGCGGCCGTTCTGTCTCCTTCGCCTCTAACGGCTTGAAGCGCTTTTTCAATCGCGTTCTCAATCTTAGCGCGGTCGAAATCAACCACTCTTCCATCCCTCTTCCTTATTTTATCTATAATCATCCTTGTTTTTAGACGGTTATTCAGGGGTTGCTCCTTGGGCCTGTCGTTTCCGGTCCGAGCTTCCTCCTTTTTGTTTTGGGGCGACCTTGGTTCGCCGTAGTCCATAGAAGCTCATAAGAGCGAAGATGGACGCAGGCGACCCTTGTTTACGGTAATTAATTATACCAGCTATCCTTGTTTTTTCTGTGGAAAGACCTCCGTTAGGTGTTTGTCGGGCGCTATTGCTAGAGCTTGACACTTCGACGCCTTGCCCCCGCCGCTTGCGGCGGGATGGGGTTGGCAGTCTACTCTCAGAAGGAGAGTAAGCTTGTGACCCCGCTTCTCGTACAGTTTTTTCCAGTATTATCCTATACTTAAGGCAATGGTTACGTATCTTCTGCAGAGATTCGGGGATGGTGTGTATGGTTTCGCGCGTCACTGGTATGCGGATGGGTTTAGAGAAGCCGCGAATATTACGCTTGGACTGCTTTCCTCGCTTGACCGGATTTTCGCGGTAAAGATAAATATTAGCCTGTTATTTACTCCGCTTTACCAGGACAGAAGTTTTATAGGATACGTTCTGGGGTTTTTATTCAGGTTTTTCCGCGTTATCTTAGGAGGCGCGGTGTATTTTGCCATAGCGATCGCGGCCGCGGGCGTTTATGCCGTCTGGGCGGCAGTTCCGGCTTTTTTGCTGTACAAGATAGTTGTTAATGCGAGATGAATAAGATAAACGCGGATATATATTACGACGAGCCTCTTATGAGACTTTCTCATCCCGAGAAGATCGCTTCGAGCATCATTGCTTCTGTCTGGGAAATATTGTTTGTTGTAATAACTCTTATTCTCTTACTCTCAACATTGACTGCCTTACGCTACGCGGGTGCCTTTATGCTGTTATTCGTACTCGATGCCGTGTTTCATCTCTCCAAAGGCAGGGAGGAACTTGGCGTGATATTAAGAAAAAAAAGAGCCAATGCCGCGCGGTTTCTTACGCCTAAGGCCAGGAATATCCTGTTATCCGTATACGGCAGGGCGTCTGTTTTCGGGGGAGACCCTTTGCTTTACGCGGGGGCGGAGTTGATCCGCGAGCGATCGATTAAGGAGGCCTTGCTCAGGATGGATGTTAATAGCGAGGAGGTGGAGAGCAAGGTGCGGGAAAAAATGGAGAGCAGTATGGCGAAGAAAAGCTTGAGGAAAGACATAGCTGACGGAATCTCTAAATTAGCGGTTGCCTCCGTTTATCAGGCTTTTTCAGCCGGAAGGAAGTTTGTGGAGCCGGCCGATCTATTCGCGGCCCTTCGCGACGCTGGCGACGAGAAGGTCTCTGCTGTTTTCGATATGTTCGAGATAAGCTCGGGAGATCTTGAGAGAGCCCTTATTTTCGGAAGGTTTAACGGTCCGGCGCGTCTGCCGTCCGGTCTGGGCGGTTTTAGCGGCCCCTCTTTTGGCGTGAGACACCGCTATATGAACAGGGCATGGACGGCTAGACCGACCCCGATTTTAGACAGGTATGGTTTTGACCTCACGGATCTGGCCTTAGCGGGAAAGACCGGATTTATGGTTAATCACGAAGATGAGTATGACCGGCTTCTGGATATTCTCTCGAGACCCACGAGGCCCAACGCGCTTCTAGTAGGCGATCCCGGGATCGGCAAGGAAACCATAATCGGCCACCTGGCTTTTATGATCAGCAAGGACGAGGTGCCGGCTCCGCTTTTCGATAAAAGGCTGGTGGTTTTGGATATAAGCGGCATTGTTGCCGGCGCGGATCAGGCGGAGATAGAAAAAAGAATCGAGACCGTGTTTAGGGAGATCAACGCGGCGGGGAACATTATCCTGTTCATAAAGGATGTGCACAATCTCGCGAGGACGGGCGGGGGAAGCGAGTTGAACGCGGCCGACGCCCTGATACCGTATATCGCTTCCAATGATTTTCCGACAATAGGGACGAGCTACCCCAAGGAGTATAAGGAGTTTATAGAGTCCAATAATTCCTTAAACAGCGCGTTCCAGCTTATTAACGTGCGCGAGCTCAATACGGACGAGGCGGAGAGGGTTTTGGTGTACGACAGCCTTATTCTCGAACGGACGTATAAGACGAAGATTTCTTTTGCCGCGGTTAAAACGGCGGTGCAATTGGCCCACCGCTATTTCGGAGACAAGAAGCTTCCCTCATCGGCCGATGATCTATTAAAAGAGGCGTTAGCCGATGTTAGCCATAAAAGGAAAAAGATGTTAGACGCGGATGACATTGTTGCCGTAGCGGAAAAGAGAATAAACGTTCCCATACATCGTCCGGGAAAGGAGGAGGCCGAGACTCTTTTGAATATGGAGAAGATTATTCATGAGAGGCTTGTCGATCAGGAGCAGGCCGTGACCGCGGTTGCGAGATCGCTACGGGAGTACAGGAGCGGACTGAGTCGGAAAGGCGGGCCGATAGCGGCTTTCCTCTTTGTGGGTCCTACCGGAGTAGGTAAGACGGAGCTGGCGAAGATTCTATCTGATATCCAGTTCGGATCGGAGAGCGCGATGGCCCGCTTCGATATGTCCGAGTACCAGGACAAGCAGAGCGTATTCCGTTTTATAGGTTCTCCTGACGGATCCGTGTCCGGCGATTTAACGGACAGGATTATAGAGCGGCCTTACAGTTTGGTGCTTCTGGATGAGTTTGAAAAAGCCCATCCGGATATACTTAACCTTTTCCTCCAAGTATTCGATGACGGAAGGCTTACCGACAGCGCCGGCCGAGTAGCTAATTTCCAAAACTCGATCATCATCGCCACCTCGAACGCTCATTCGGATATAATAAACTCCGCCTTAAGTTCCGGGGAAAGTATGGACAGCGTCGCCGATTATCTTAAAAAGAAATTGACGGATGTATTCAAGCCCGAACTCTTAAACAGGTTCAGTAGAATAATCATATTTAAGTCACTCTCGCCGGATGATTTAAAAAGCATCGCCAGGCTCCAGATGGCGGGTCTCGCTTCCTCCCTTAAGGAGGCGCAGGACGTAGACCTAACCTATGATGACGAGGCTGTCGATCTTCTGGTTCGCCTCGGATATGATCCGGCTTTCGGAGCCAGGCCGTTAAGAGGAGTAATCTCAGACAAGATAAAGAGCATCCTTTCGGAAAAGATACTAAGCGGGGATATTAAAAAAGGCGGTTCCGTTGCCGTAAGCTCCGACGGGAACGAATTTACGCTTAAGACGAAGGAGTTTTAGTAATACCCTTTGGTTTGATATAATCACTTGAACCGCGTATCGCGTACCACGAACCGTGAATCGTAAAACACAACTCACGGTTCGCGTTTCACGATCCACGTTCCACGTTCCACAACTATCCATGACTAAAAACCACCCGGTTCTCCATATCTCCAAACCTCAGGGTAAACCCCCTAAGGTAAAAGAACAAAACTCTTTCACATTGATAGAACTCCTCATCGTCATCGCCATCATAGGGATCCTGGCCTCCGTCGTCGTCTTAGTCCTCAACCCAGCT
>JACWAO010000075.1 GCA_014874305.1 Candidatus Colwelliibacteriota bacterium
CTAATTTGATTGACGTTCAGGCCAACGTCGGTAACTATACCAAGGAGTTTTTGCTCGGTTGCCCAACCGCTGTTTTCCTGACCCTGGTGGTCAAACAGGTATGTGCGCCACTTGAAATAGCTCTGCGGATCCGCGCTCCATACGGCACGCCCCATTATTCCGGCCGTTTGGGAATCCGGTCCCAGGAACTGCAGGTCTTTAAAGACGATTTTAACCTTTCCCGTGTCAACATAATCCTTTATTAAAGTAGGCATGGTTTCCGTTTCGAACTTATCGCAAAAGGGACACTGGAAGTCCGACCAGTAAGCGACTGTTACCGGAGCGTTAGGAGAACCGATAAAAGGCTCGCCCGCAGTTTTCACGTCATTTATGTTTGCCTGCTGGGTTGGTTGGCCCTGTTGCGTCTGACCCTGATTTTGCGTTCCGTTTCCCTGGTTGCCGGCAAGTTTTGGACCAAAAATTACCGCCGCGGCTATTATTACTCCGGCGACTATTACCGCTACCGGAATAAGAGCTTGGTTATTCTTCGTAAGCGGCTTTCTTTCGCGCCTTTCCTCATGATGCGCCTCATGCTCGTGATGCTCGTGATTGGGCATAGAAGTTTGTTCTTTTCTTCGACACAGGTATTGTACTACTCCTAATTTATGGAATGCAACATAATTGCGTATCACGAACTGCGTACCACGAATCGCGAACCGCATACCGTAAAACATAATTCACAACCGTGACTTATCCGCCCCTCACTAAACCTCCTGTCCGATCAGACACCAATGTTTAGCCAGCCTTCGCCCCTCCTTCGCCATAGGCTACGGACGGGCCGGAGGCTACGGCATGGCAAGCAACCTCCCAAATCTGATTTAATCCCCACATAAGCATCCAAAATCTAAAAAGTATAAGATGTCTTAATGTCGGAGGTCCTTACAACTTGTGCAAAATTATTTTGGACAGAACTAGATAAGGCGACAAAAAGACAATGGGCTGGCAGCAAACAATGAGATAAAATGCTCAAATTGGAGCAAAAAAAAACCGCTTATCGCAGGAATTTTTGCTTTACCACCTATTTCGTTAAGCGGTGCGGTTTTATTAGTAGCATGCTCATGCTACACTAAGTAAATTACATGGTCGAATATAAGATTTTGTTGGGATATGTAGCGGTCGCAATAGCGCTCCTTGCTTACGGATTATATCTGAGAAGTATTTTTAAAGGACGCACCAAGCCGCACGCGTTTTCATGGCTCCTTTGGGGTGTGCTGACGGGAATGATCTTCGTTGCCCAAATGCTAAAAGGCGGTGGCGCGGGCGGTTGGGTGACGGGAGTGAGCAGTATTGTGTGTTTTATTATAGGTTTTTCTGCATTATACGTGAAAGATGAGCGGGGGTTCTCGGTTTTTGATTGGACGTTTCTTGCCATTGCTACCGTGGCATTACTATCGTGGCTTTTCACCAAAAATCCTACGTATTCGGTAGTTCTAGTTACATTTATTGACGTGTTGGGCTATGGTTCGACTTTAAAAAAAGGATATACCAAACCTCACGAAGAGATGATAACCTCGTTTGCGCTAAATTCCCTTAAGTATGCGGTAGCCCTTTTTGCTTTGCAATCCTATTCCGTAGCAACGTGGCTTTATCCCGCAGCACTTGTGTTTATGAACGGATTGGTTGCGGCCATGGTGGCATATCGGAGGACGAAAATTCATATTAGAACGTAGCCCGCGCAGTTTGCATAAAAATGCGGAAGTGGAACACAATTCTTAAAAAAGTCAGATATTATTATAATTCCATGGCAAAAATAAACACAGAGGAGCGGTCGCAGACATATCCTCAAATGGCGGAAAAAACAGGGCTGATCATAAGCTATTCACCGAAAGAGGGTGGTTCGCTGATTGTGGCGGCCGTCGGAGAAAACGGAGGTGCCGTAGCGGAAACATCATTCGGAGCAAAGCGCGTCGATGAAGCCCATATTCTTTGGATGGAGGCGACGGAGCTTCTCCGCTCGCGGGCCAAAATGGGACAGGCCCCGGCGACAATCCGTGCGGCGGTGGAAAAACTATTCGCCCTCTTCCGAGGGGAAAAGGTCTCGTTCGAAGACGATGCGGTGGCGCTCAAAGAGCGGAAACCGTCGGGCGAATTCGTTGCGAATCCCGGCAAAGAGATCGATATTGACGTGGATGGCGTGGTATACAAGCGGCTTCCCGTGAAGACACGCGTAATCACTATGAAGGATACGGACATCCTGCCGCTCATCGAGGAATACGTGAAGCCGTACCTTAAGCCGGGCGACATACTCTTCGTGAGCGAGAAGACGCTCGCCATTACCCAGGGCCGCATCGTGAGTATGAGCGACATCAAGCCCACCGCGCTCGCGCGGTTCCTCGGGAGGAACGTCGGCAATTATTACGGCACGGACGACTTCCACGGCTTTGGCCACGGCACCGCGATCGCCATGGAGGCGTTCATCCAGGAGGCCGGTTATGCCCGCGCCGTGTTCGCCGCGGCGGTTTCGGCCATCACGCGGCCGTTCGGCATCAAGGGTTTGTTCTACCGTATCTGTGGCAAGAGCGCGAAGTCCGTGGATTGCCCGATGTCGTTCCTCATCCTCGAATACGCCCACTCTGTAAAGTTCGCGCCCAAAGATCCGACGGGGAACGCCAAGCGCATCGCGAACGCGCTCGGTTGCGATACCGTCATCCTCGACGCCAACTATCGCGGCGCGTTCTCGCTCGGTAAATCGGACCGCGCCATCACCGAAGAATTCGTCGGCGAGCTCTTCCGCGACAACCCGCTCGGCCAGTCCGACGAGATGACGCCGTTCTGTATTGTAAGAAAGAAATAGAAGCCGCAACTTAATATAATCTAAAATTTCCGACTCCTGTTGTACTTCTTAGATTTTAGATCTCAGATATTAAATGTAATCCCCCATGACTAAAAACCACCCTGTTCTCCATATCCCTAAGCCTAAGATAAACCCTTCGACACGGCTCAGGGTCAATGTGAAAGAACAAAACTCCTTCACCCTCATAGAACTCCTCATCGTCATCGCCATCATAGGGATCCTGGCCTCCGCCCTAGTCTTAGTCCTCAACCCGGCTCAACTCCTATCTCAGTCAAGGGATAGCAGAAGAACACAGGATCTCTCTAACCTCAATAACGCCATAGGAATGTATCTTAGCGAAGGAAACTCCGTACTGGGCCAAACGGACACCGTATACGTCAGCATCCCAGACCCAACCCTTCTCCCGGGAGCCACCTCCACCTGTTCCTCCCTGGGTCTCCCGACACTACCCTCACC
>JACWAO010000076.1 GCA_014874305.1 Candidatus Colwelliibacteriota bacterium
ATAGCCAAATCTATTAATCCAAACGTTTATATAGAGGGAGAGCTTGGCTATATCGGCTCCTCGTCGGAAGTGATATCGGCGATACCCGAGGGCGCGGCTGTCAATGAAGTTCAGTTAACGACCAAGGAAGAAGCTTTGCGGTTCGTTAAAGAAACCGGAGTGGATTTCTTAGCTCCTGCGGTTGGCAATCTTCATGGAATGCTCAAGGATGCCCCGAACCCAAGACTGAACATCGGGAGGATAAAGGAAATAAAAGAAGCGATTAAGATTCCGATCGTCCTTCACGGAGGATCGGGAACATCCGATGAAGATTTCACAGCCGCCATAGACGCGGGAATAAACGTGATCCACATCAATACCGAGATAAGGCTGGCGTGGAGAAAGGGGATAGAAGCCGGATTAAAAAATAACACAGACGAAATAGCCCCCTATAAGATATTTCCAGAGGCAGTGGATGCGGTCCGAAAGGTTGTGGAGGCCAGGTTGAAATTATTCAATAAACTTGGTACACTGCCTTCTGCAAATCAACAGAGCGTCCTCTAAGGCTGTTAAAAGCGGCAATTTCTAATAATTATGGAATTAAAAGCGGAAAAAAGAGAATTGTTTGGCAAGAAGACCGGCGCTCTGCGTCGAAGCGGCTTTGTTCCGGCTGAGCTGTATGGCCACGGAATAAAAAACGTTCACCTCTCCGTCGCATTAAAGGATTTCCAAGCGGTGTATAAAACAGCGGGCGGAAACACCGTCGTTAACCTTAGCTTCGAGACCAAGCCGAGACCGGTAATGATACACGATGTCCATATGGACTACGTAAACAATGCCGTTTTATCCGTAGACTTTCACGAGGTGAAGATGGATGAGAAAATTACCGCCGGAGTTCCGCTTAAGTTTGTAAACGAATCTCCCGCGGTGAAGGACTTGAAGGGTGTTTTAATTAAGGCCATGGACGAGATTGAGGTCGAAGCCTTCCCTCAGAACATGCCCTCAGAAATTATCGTCGACCTAGCGGTATTAAAAAATCTCGGCGACAGCGTTTATATTAAAGACCTCTCCGTAAGCGCCGACTACAAATACGCGGTTGATCCGAACACGGTTGTGGTAACCGCTTCCGAGCCTGAAGAAGAGGAGATTGAAACCGTTGAAGTGACGCCGGAATCGGTAATAGTGGAAACGGAAGAGAAAAAAGCCGAGAGAGAAAATAATAAACAAGAAAATAGTAATGAGGCTTAGGCCAAAAATACTATTAGATATAAAGAGGTCTGCCGGGGAAGATGTTTTTGCCTCTCGGCGGAGGAGAATAAACCTGAGTAACGGAAAAAAAAATAGCCGCGCCATATTCCATTACGCGGCCATTCCGGCGATATTTCTTATCGCCGCTTTTCTTTTGGGATCGGTGCTTGCTCCGATTGGAGACGGACTACACGCGCAAACGCTAAGCTCAACAGTTCAACAGCAACAGGATTTGGAAAATCAATTACAAGCGCTGGAATCGCAAATTTCCACCTATCAAAACCAGATAAGCGTTTACGCGAAACAAGGCGACACCCTGCAGGGCACGATAAACGAACTCAATGCTAAAATTAATAAAATAAATCTTCAGATAAAAGCGGTTAATCTGTCTATCCAACAGTTGGACGGCCAGATAACGGTCACTAATTCGAAAATCGGTACGATACAAAGCAATATAAGCACTAATCAGGTTTTTCTCGCGTCTACCCTGCAGAAGATATACGAAACAAGCAATGAGGGGTTCCTAGAGGTGTTCCTAAAGAATCCCCAGCTGTCGGATTTTTTCACCAACGTAAATAACCTAATCGCCTTACAAGGAAGCTTAAAAACCACGGTTGATACGCTCACCGGACTTATGAATGAAATGGTTTCCCAAAAACAGCAGCTTGCTACGGAAAGATCGGACGCGGTGACGCTCGCGACTTACCAAACATCGCAAAAACAGTCAGTCGTGGCCGTAAAGGATCAAAAAGCAACACTGCTTAACATTACGAAAGGACAGGAATCGGCCTATCAATCGCTTCTGACTAAAACCCAGAAAACCGCGGCACAGATCAGAGCGCAGATCTTCCAGCTCATCGGCGGGGGGCAGATGACATTCGCAACGGCTTACCAGTACGCGAAGCTCGCCAGTCAGGCCACCGGTGTTGATCCGGCCTTGATACTTGCGGTCTTAGACAGAGAGTCCGCCTTGGGCCAGAACGTCGGACAGTGTAGTTATAAAGACGCCATGTCCCCTAAAAATATCCCGATTTTTTTGCAGATCGTGCAAAGCCTCAACCTTACAACCGAGTTAAACAACGGCATACTGAAAGTATCGTGCCCCAACCAGGACGGGATATATGGAGGAGCCATGGGTCCGGCGCAGTTTCTGCCGATGACTTGGATGGCTTACTCATCGCAAATATCAAAAATTACCGGGGACAACCCCGCTAATCCCTGGAGTAACCCTGATGCTTTCGTAGCCACAGGCCTATATCTCCGAGATGCTGGAGCTATTAATAATGAAAAAATAGCCGCGGCCAAATATTACTGCGGCGCGAACTGGAACAGATTCGTCTGTCTTAATGTGTATGGAGCCAATGTTATTGATCAGGCCCAACAGTTTACCCAGGATATAGCAATACTTAACGGAAACAGCTGATCTCTAGTATCTAAAATCTGATATAATCACATGAAACGTGAATCGCGAAACTCGTACCACGCACCTCGTATCGCGTACCACGAATCATGAATCGCAAAACGTAACTCACGGTACGAGGTTCGCGTCTCACGTTCCACAACTATCCATGACTAAAAACCACCAGGTTCTCCATATCCCTAAAGCCCAGGACAAGATTCTTCGCTG
>JACWAO010000077.1 GCA_014874305.1 Candidatus Colwelliibacteriota bacterium
TAGTTATAGCGGTTTTGGTTATATTCTTAGTATTAGGGCATAAGGCCGCCAGCAAGCCGACAACTGCGACAAACGCAAACCAAACAACAACACCGCAAAATAATACAACAACCACAAAAACATCTATGGAGAACAAAACCTTACCCGACGGATTACAGATAACGGACGTAATCGTCGGCACCGGAACCGAAGCCGTGGCGGGGGATACCGTTACGGTTGACTATGTCGGCACTTTAGCCAGCACCGGCAAAATATTTGACGCTTCATCCCTACATGGTCAGCCCTTCAGCTTTGTTTTGGGAGTAAAAGAGGTAATTCAAGGATGGGACGAGGGAGTCACCGGAATGCGCGTCGGGGGAGAGAGGAAACTCGTGATTCCGCCTTCTTTGGGGTACGGAAACCAATCGATAGGAAACGGCTTAATCCCGGCCAACTCAACCCTTGTCTTTACGGTTAAACTTCTAACCGTTCAGCCATAGTTTTAAGCAATTATCCTTGAAAAAAGGAACCCGGGGAGGTAAAATCTCTCTAGTTTTGCCGGATCGTCTAATGGTAGGACGCCTGACTCTGAATCAGGTAATCTTGGTTCGAATCCAGGTCCGGCAGCCGCAGTCAACGCGGTTCAGTGCGTGACCAGAGAGCGTATAATGTGACCATGTTTACGTCTTGGAAAATTATCTTTGCTTGCCAGAAAGGAACGCGCACCAATGCTCAGACGGTTTATAACGAGCTTATGCATGCGGCGCTAATGTATCGCTACGGGAAGAGCGGCCTTGCCGCTATACCCATCAATGATCGAACTCTCACCGAATCAATTTTCGGATTGACCGATCACGATAGCATAACGACCCGTTTCGAGAACGTGGAAAAACATATCACTGGTAAGGATTTAAAAGAACTCTTTATCGCCTCGATCCTTTTTAAGCATATAGAGGCGATGACAAAATATCCCGACGGCACAGGCTTGTTCGTAGTACTTCCGGCGGAAGTGGGCTCATGCGATGTAGAAATTATTGCCAGTAAACCCTCCAATGTGAAACTGCATGGCGGTGAAGCGCTACGACTGTCAGCCGACCACGATTCTTATCCACTGCAAATCAAGGAATATTATGATCACGACAGAAATAAAGAAACTATTATGGCTCCGAAAGCAGTCAACGTTGAACGCCTCGCAGAAATCGTAGATGGCTACGAAGAATGTGTACTCGTGCTAATGCGAGATTTTATGAGCTTCAACAGCGCCAAGATTAATAAATTTTTGAAAGAACATCCGAAGGTTATATTGATCTCAATGCCGCGACAGCCATCACTCTCATTCATGAATGCCAAGGGGCAGATGGAGAAGGTTGTGTTCCCGGTGAGAAAACACAATTATTTACTGACATTCCCCGATAATGCTTTTTCAATTGTGAGCTTTGAATGGCCAAAATTTCTTGTTCCGAAATCTGTTATAACGAGGAACATCAAATAAGGGGTGCTTGTGTGAAGCCACTCAAAGTGGCAATATAAATTATCGAAGTTGAACTTCGATAATTTTACGAGCCGAGCTTCAAAGGTTAGAACTAATATTTCTTATGAAATTTCAAAAAATTAACAAATTAAAGCCCGGGGATAAAGTTGCCATACTTTCTCCGTCGTTTGCCGCTCCAGCGAAATGGCCCCACATATACGAGCTCGCTCTTAAACGATTACGAGATATTTTCCAGCTCGACCCTGTCGAATTTCCAACAACAAAAAAGATCGGGGCATCGGGAGACGAGCGATCGAAAGATCTTATCGACTCATTTCAAGACAAAAGTATTAAAGCCATTATTTCATCTCTTGGCGGCGACGATCAGGTAACTTATATAAAACGGTTGCCCGCACAACCGTTCATAGAAAACCCGAAGCCTTTCTTCGGTTTCAGCGACAACACTCACTTCGAAAACTTCCTTTGGCTGAATGGGATTCCTTCTTATTACGGGGCATCGCTTTTTACTCAATTTGGTCTCGAAGGCGCGATGGATGATTTTACGATCCGTTTTCTCAAACACACGTTTTTTGACGAGGGATCTTTCGAGCTTGTTGCAAGCGAAAATCGCAATGATATCGGCTTTGATTGGAACGATCCGACCAACGTCTCTAAAACACGCGTTTATGAGAAAAATGAGGGATGGCGTTGGGATGGATCATCATCCGCGGAAGGAATTTCTTGGGGAGGGTGTTTAGAATCGATTGATGAATTATTGCGTCACGATATCACCATTCCTTCTCTTGAAGATTTTGAAAATATCGTGCTATTTACCGAGACCTCTGAAGAAGTTCCGTCGGCTGATTATGTGTTTCGCGTTTATCGTGCTCTTGGCGAACGTGGTATTTTAAAGCGTATAAAAGGAATTATCGTGGGCCGTCCGAAAACTCAGGAGTTCAACGCGCCAAAAACCCTTATTGAACGAAGGGCTCATTCTGCCGCTCAACGCGAAGCTATATTGGAAGCAGTCCGACGCTATAATCCAATTGTTTCTGTCATTCAGAATTTCGATATTGGTCACACCAATCCTCAGATTGCATTACCAAACGGCAGAAATATAAAGATTAACGCGGAGCAGAAAAAAATCTACGCAGATTTCTAAGTCATTTAAAATTCGACCAAGCCCGGGTTCTATATGCTATAATTGGTTAAAAATTAACAGTCTGTAAAATTATCGAAGTTGAACTTCGATAGGTTGTATTTATGAATTGTAAGGTGATATTTCGTGAGGTAATCAAACGGCAATTCAAAAATTTTCGGGGACTCCTCGCCGGAATCTTTGAAACCGATTTTTTGGCGAATACTTCGAGAGCGGCTTCTGTCGGATCACCCGACACCTTCCATGTCTTATTCTCTTCAAGATACATCGCGTGGGCATTGGAGCAAAAAGCCGCTACTCGTCCGGCAAGCATAAAATCCGTATGATTAAGCGGGTCGATAATCTTACCATCCAAAAGCACATCGCCTCTGGGTTCGTAGCCCTGTCCCTGGACATCGAAAAACTTCCCATCAATATAAACTTTTTCGAGAAGCATTTCGTTTTTCGTGAGTGTGCCGGTTTTATCCACCACGATGATTTTAGCCTGTCCCAGAGCCTCAACCGCCTGGAGTTTTTTACGAGTACGTTGCGGCGAGTCATGCGCCACACGCCAGTCGCCAGAACAAGCGTCATAACGATGGGTAGCCCTTCGGGAATAATGGAAACCGAAAGCGACACTACCGTTGCAAACATCTCCCGGAACGATCTCCTTATCCGGCACGACGAACATTCTCCCGTCTCGCAGTACCGACGCTGATGTTTCTACTAATTTTCGCAAAGCAAGAAGCTTATTCTGCGCTTTGCCTTCCTGAATCGTTCCCACGACCGCATTAAAAAGGAGGATAAATAAAATAATAATTGCATCGGCAGTTTCGTTCATGAGAAATACGACCATGGCGGCCGCAAGCAGGATATAAATAAGCGGACTTAGAAATTGGGAGAGAAATATGGAAAAAATACCCAGAACCTTGGGATCTGGCAATACATTGGGGGCAAATTTTGTACGCCGTTTACGTGCTTCTTCGGAACTTAGCCCGGATTCGTCAGATTGCAACTTATTAAAAACTTCAAGATAAGGTGTATAATTACAAAGATGAAAAAATATATTTGGAAGAAGGAGTATGGTATCGGAGTCAAGTTAATTGACGAGCAACACCGGCAATTCTTTAAAATCGCCAACGATCTTCTGGATTTGCTGGGGAAAAAGACAATTAACCGTAAGCGCATTTCCGCCATCGCTTTTACCTTAGGCGATTATACCTTTTATCACTTAAAGACAGAGGAAGATTATCTTATTAAATTTGGCCTCGACAACAAGGCCAAAAGCCACATTCTTTCCCATAAAGCGTTTCGCAAAAAAGTCGAGGGTTTCCTCGCAAAAATAGAAAACAAAAACAGCAATATCGAGCTCGTAGCCAAAGATATGGTTGATTTCACCGTCGACTGGATACAAAACCATCTCCTCACGGCGGACAAAAAATATACCAAGCTACTTCTGGATAAGGGGGTAAAAGCAAGCGAACTGGCAACGAATCCCAGCTTATCGGCGATAAGGGGGAAACCGCGCCGCGTACGCAAAGAAGCGGCCACATCCGCGTAGGTTAATTAAGAAGACAAATAATGACAAAATTAATCATTATTAGGGGGCCGTCCGCCGCTGGTAAAAGCACCATCGCCAAGACATTTATGTCCCGCACAAAAAGACCGACGTTGTTGGTCGATTTGGACTATTACCGGTTCGCTTTTGTTAATCCGCCAGAGCGCGATCACAACTTGGAATACGAATTAAGCGGCAACGACATAATAACGGCCCTTGAATTAGGTTTCGACGTAATATTCGAGGGAAATTTTAAAGCTGGAGAAAACGATCCGTTTCTAAAAAAGCTTTTTGACGCGCATAAAGAGGAAAATTACCTTTTTTATCTCGATGCCAGTTTAGACGAAACGCTAAAACGTCATAAGACGAAAACCCCGTATTCGCCGACCATTCCCATCCTCTCCGAAGATAGAGTAAGAGAGTTATATCAGTTCGCCTCTCCCATTGGCCGCGAAAACGAGATAATCATTCCTGAATATTCAACATTAGAGCAAACCGTTGACAAGATTATGGAGGTCGCCGGCATAAAAACGCAACCGCCTACAAATAATGATCTATGAATTATAGGTTAACTTTCTATATGCGAAATACAAGGCTTTTTTCCGATTTTTTGCCGGAATTTTTGTTATTGTTTTTATACTCGGATTTTACTTTTTGATACAAGGAAAGCAATTCATCGGCTATGCGTGCGCTCGTAAACTGTTCGGCGGTTCTTTTAGCGGCTTCCGCCATCATAAGACGTTTGTCATTATCAGCAAGCAATTCGCGCGCTCGTTCTATGGCTTCTCTTTCGCTTGAAACAACAAACCCGTTCTTTCCGTTTTCTATTATTTCCGGAGCGACGCCAACCGGAAAAGAAATCGGAACAAGGCCTTGAGACATACCTTCGACCAAACTCAACGAGAACCCTTCATATCGCGATACAAGCAGTAAAATACTGCCGAAAAGCGGGGCCAAAGCTCCGGGTATAAAATCCTTTCTCAAGTTGACATACATATGGTGATTTGGAAAAACCACCCTTAGCCATTCTTTGAGCTTTTGATTCGTAGTCATGCAAATAGTTGTTTTTGAAACATTAGGGAACGATCTATAAATATTAACCATCCTATCCAACCCCTTGAGCTTTAAAGTGAACACATCATTTCCCAAACGACCAAGAAAAACCAAGTGCGGAGAACTGGAAACCGCTTCTCTCTGCGACGAATCAAGCCAATAATCCTCAATCGCGTTATGGATTACGCGTACGCGTTCCTCAGAAACGCCCATTTCCATAAGTTCTTCTTTTACTTTATTAGACGTAGCGATACACATCGCGGCGCGGGAGGCGGACAATATCTCGACATCCGCGACGTCCTCCATTGGACGCAGCGTTTTAAGATCAAGCTCCGGGATTATTTCCAGCTTGAGAAGCTCCGCATACACCGCCCTTTCATGCCTAGACATAGATCTGGTCAACGGGACGTTGTCTAAATAGCCGCGCATAGTGGAACCAAAATGGCATATAACCGGCGTAGTAAACGGCAAAAAAGGCAGGGGAGTATAAGTGGTCCCCTGAATAATGTCGTATTTTAGCATCGCATCCTTCCTCTCCAGCAAGGAGTAAAAGAACAATATATTGGAAACACCCTTTAGATGAATCGGGGGGTCTGTAAGCTGGGTGGTCGGATAAAAATTACGCACCTGAACTCCGCGCTTGGCAAGCGCTGAAGCCATAAGACGGTTGATTTGCGCCGCTCCGGTGTGGACACCGGAATGAACCCGTTTTTCATTATGGATGAAAGCGACTTTTATTCCGCCCTTGTTTTCCGGCTTGGCAGAAATATCCGTTGTATTATTTTTCTCTCGATAAAGGCGTCTTAATAGAGAGCGCACGGCGTAAAACGTACGCCGCCGCAGGCCATGTTTCCCATTGTGCATGTCTTTCTATTATAACACATGATGAGTTATCTTATAATGCATTCTTTTACGTAGTTCTTCATTACCGACTGTATCTCGAGCAGTTCTTCGTCGCTGTAAGTTTTTTCTTTTAGGAAAGATTGATTGTTTATCTTGTACACCGGAGGAACGACGAATTTCTGAAGCGCGTATAAGTGCGCTCCGGAAATAAGTTCTCCTATCTCCGGAAAATAATGCTTTGGCAATTGCGATTTCACTATGGTCGTCCTGAACTCATAGTTTTTCGAGCCCATGATCAGCTTTATACTGCGTTCAATATTTTCAGGAATTATAGCGGCGCAAACCACCTCCTCGTACGCCTGAAGCGGCCCCTTGATATCCATAGCGATATAGTCGGCAAGGCCGCTTTTAATTATTTCCTCAAGCATATCCGGGTTGGTGCCGTTACTATCCAGTTTCACCTTGAATCCCAGTTTTTTAACCTTCCCCATAAATTCCGGCAGGTCTTCGTGCATCGTCGGTTCTCCTCCGGTTATCACAAGACCATCGAGTTTCCCTTTTCTTTTGCCCAAAAATTCCAGCACCTCGCCCTCGGGAATAGACGGCTTAAAAAGACTGGGATATACCAGCTCCGGATTATGGCAGTAGCCGCAACGGAAGTTGCACCCCTGGGTGAAAATAACCGCCGCGATATTTCCGGGAAAATCGATCAGCGAATACCGCTCGATACCTCCGATATACATGCTGGAGTGGCGGTATTGTCGACCTCATACGTTTTTCTCAGCTTGAACTCCTGTTTCTTGCCAAGATTCCACTGGGAGACGGGACGCAGGTAACCCACGATGCGCGAGTATACCTCGGTTACCGCTCCGCATTTAGGACAGATGCTTTGTTCTCCCCTTAGGTATCCATCGTTCGGGCAGACGCTAAAAGTCGGAGTCAGGGTAAAGTAGGGGAGACGGTAGTTGTCGCAAACCTTCTTAACGAGTTTCTTCACCATCTTAGGATCAGTGAGCTCTTCCTTTAAGAACAGATGGACGACCGTACCGCCGGTGTATTTTTCCTGAAGTCCGTCCTGCAAATCCAGCATCTCGAAAACATCATCGGTAAAGCCCACGGGAAGATGGGTTGAGTTGGTGTAGAACGGAGCGGCGCCGGATTTCCATCCATCTTCATTGGCGCACACGGCTTCCGGATACTTTTCCTTGTCGTTTTTAGCCAGTCTGTAAGTCGCCCCCTCTCCGGGAGTCGCTTCAAGATTGTATTTGTTTCCGGTTTCTTTTTGGAACTCCAAAAGCCGCTCGCGCATAAGATCCATGACCCTGTTCGCGAACTCCAGCGATTTTTCGTCGGTTATATCCTTCCCAAGCAGATTAACGCACGCCTCGTTCATGCCTATGAGCCCGATAGTGGAAAAGTGGTTCTCCCAATACGCCTTGAACTGCTCTTTCATTCCGCGCAAATAAAACTTTGTGTAGGGATACAAGCCGGAATCCGTGAATTTCTCGAGAATCTTCCTTTTAATTTCAAGACTGTCTTTGGCTATGGCCATCAGCCGCTCCAACCTCGCCATGAAATCGGCTTCGCTTTTTGCCAAATAACCGAGCCTCGCCATATTAATCGTAACAACTCCCACGGAACCGGTAAGCGGATGCGAACCGAACAAACCTCCTCCGCGTTTTTCAAGCTGAGTGGTGTCGAGTCTCAACCTGCAGCACATTGATCGCGCGTCTTCCGGATTCATATCAGAATTGATAAAGTTGCTGAAGTAGGGGATTCCGTATTTCGCCGTCATCTTCCAGAGAAGCTCAAGATTCGGATTATCCCAATCAAAATCCTTTGTCATGTTGTAAGTCGGAATAGGGAAGGTAAACACTCTTCCTTTGGCGTCTCCCTCGAGCATCACTTCAAGAAACGCCTTATTAAAGAGATCCATCTCTTTCTGGAATTCCTTGTAAGTTTCCTTTTGAGGCACTCCGCCGATAACGACGTTTTGATCCCGGATGTTTTTAGGAGGAATTAAGTCCATAGTGATGTTCGTAAACGGCGTCTGGAATCCCACCCTTGTTGGAATGTTAATGTTAAACATAAACTCCTGGAGGGCCTGCTTAACCTCCTCATAGGTCAAATTATCGTACTTGATAAACGGCGCGAGAAAGGTATCGAAGTTGGAAAACGCCTGCGCGCCGGCGGCTTCCCCCTGCAGGGTATAAAAGAAGTTGACCACCTGCCCAAGCGCGGTCTTAAGATGCTTGGCCGGCTTGCTTTCCACTTTTCCCGGAACCCCGCGGAACCCCTCAACGAGCAGATCCAGTAAATCCCATCCGACGCAATACACGGCAATTATATTAAGATCGTGTATATGAAAATCCCCGTTAAGGTGCGCTTCGCGTATCTCCTTGTCGTAGATCTTATTAAGCCAATACACCTTGCTTATCTCGGATGATATGTAATTATTCAGACCCTGAAGGGAAAAGGCCATATTGCTGTTCTCGTTAACCTGCCAATCCAGTTGTTTGAGATAACTATCAACAAGGCCAACGTTGGCTCGGTCTGTAATTTCACGGATCGCGTTGTGCTGTTCGCGATAAATTATGTACGCCTTAGCGGTCGCGTGATATGGAGAAGAGACAAGAACCTCCTCAACAATATCCTGTATCTGTTCAACGGTGGGAATTCCGGTTTTTATTAACTGCTCCGCCAGGTTCACGGCGCGCAAAGACAATTTACTGGCGACATGCTCATCGAATTCTCCGGTGGCGGCTCCGGCTTTTTTTATCGCCGCCGTAATCTTCGACGGATCGAAATCCACAACCCTTTTGTCTCTTTTTTCTATTTTTTTGAACATGTTTTTATTTTTTTTAGTAAAACGCCTCGGTCACTATATTCTCTTCCGGAACGCCATCTTCTTTAAGCAGAGCCCACATGTCATTTACGAAAGCTATCGATCCGCATATGAGACACTCTCTCTTAGAAAGGGGAGCCGCGTATTTTTTTAAGGCCTCCTTGTCAATGCGGCGAAACTCATCAATGCCAGGACTTTTACCCTCCACCGCGAGCAAAAGCGAACGGGGAGGGTATTCTGAGCGAGCCGGAGGCGAATCGAAGGATTGAACATTTCTTGTTAAGAAGTGCGCTATTTTTAAACCCTTGTTTTTTTCCGCTACCTCGTTTAACTCATCAAAAAACACTATGTCGTCCTTCGTCTTATTGCTGTACAAAAGGACAACATTCTTATCATTCAGCCCGCCGTTCCTCTCAAGCGACCTCAATATGCTGTAGAAAGGGGATATTCCTATTCCGGCGGCGAGGAAAAGCAATGATTTCGCGCTGGGCGATGGATAAAAATATCCGGTAGGCCCTATGATTTTTACCTTATCGCCGACCCGCAGTTCATGTATGGCGCTCGAAAACCCTCCGATTTTCTTTACCACTATCGAAATACCCGCCGATTCGTAGGGAGAGCTTGCCACGCTATATGACTTCCCCTGCCACCCGAAACTGCTGTTTAAAAAGTACAAAGTAATGTATTGCCCGGCTGTAAATTCGACCGGATTTCCCGATTCCGGAACGAAACTGAGCCAAACCACCTCAGGATTAATTGATTTCCTCGTTTTGAGGATAAAGATATTTTCCTCGGATTTACCTGTCATCCTTTTCCGTTTCTTTAGACTTGCGGCTGTAATAGTTTTCTACCGCGTCCCGCAGGGCCTCTTGTCCCAAAACAGAGCAATGGAACTTCCGTTCCGGCAATCCGCCCAAACGAGCCAGAATGTGCTGAGGTTTGAGATGAACGGCGTCCTTGAGGCTCATCCCGCCGTTTTCCGTAACCATAACGGACATCATCGAGGTGGAAGCTATTGCCGAAGCGCATCCAAACGTGCGCCATTTGCAGTCAGTAATTCTTTCTGTTTTCGGATCGACCATTATCCAAACAAGCATCATGTCTCCGCAAGCCGCGCTTCCAACCAGCCCGATACCGTCCGCTTCATACCCGGTATCGTCAAGAAGGATATTGCGCGGGTGAAAGAAATGATCCTTTACGGTTTCGGTGTAGAGCCACCCATCGTCCGTATCGCAGACCATGACATCCGGAAGTTTCTTCTTCTTTTCTTTCATAGGCGAATAGGGGAAATTTTTCTTAATTCTTCGACCACGTCCGGCAGGATTTTCATGACGCGGTCTATATCGGCCTTTGTGGTTTTTCTGCCTAGAGTAAAACGCAAACTTCCATGAGCCAATTCGGGAGAAAGTCCGATAGCAAGCAAAACATGAGAGGGTAAAAGAGACCTTGCGGCGCAGGCGGATCCCGTCGAGGCATACACGCCGAAAGAGTCCAGAGCCAAAATCATGGATTCTCCCTCAATGCCGAATATTGAAACATTAACATTGTTCGGCAGACGTTTGGCGGGGTGGCCGTTGAGGGTTGTTTTGGGTATGGATGAAGTTAATTGCTTTATGAAATAATCTCGGAGTTTTTTTAAGCGTTTGTTTTCGCTCATAGCGTTCTTTGCAGACAACGATAACGCTTTGGCGAAGCCGACAATAAGCGCGACGCTTTCCGTTCCGGAGCGGATATTTTTCTCCTGTCCTCCTCCGACGATATAGGGATCGAGACGAACTGAGCGGCGATGATACAGGCACCCTACTCCCTTCGGACCATAAATTTTTCCTCCATTAAGAGTCAAAAGGTCGACACCAAGCTTGTTAACATTAAGCGGAAGAGCTCCGGCGGCCTGGCAGGCATCCGAATGAAAGAGGGGCAGACCGGAAAGGGGACTGCGATTTTGCTTAACCCTAAATTCTTTAATTATATCGGCTATCTCCCGAATAGGCTGTATCGTTCCAATCTCATTATTCGCGTACATAATTGAAACGATAGCGGTATCCGGACGCAAAGCCTTTTTTACTTCGTCTAATTTAATAACCCCGTTTTTAAGAACTCCGACAGTCGTAACCTCGAACCCCTCTTTCCTCAGCTTATCAGCCGCCTCGATTACGGCGCTGTGTTCGATGCTGGAAATAACAATATGCTTTCCGCTAAGCTCATACGCTTTTGCCGTCCCGATAATCGCCAAATTATCAGACTCGGTTCCGGAACCGGTAAAAGTTATTTCTTCCGGCTCCGCGCCAAGTATTTTCGCGACTTCATCGCGCGCTTTTTCCATCGCGCTTCTTGCTTCGCGGCCAAGTTTATAAAGAGAGGAGGGATTGCCGAATGAGATTGTAAAATACGGCTCCATAACTTTCAGTACTATCGGGTCAACGTACGTAGTGGCGGCGTGGTCCAAGTAAACACTCTTAGGGCTTATCCTTTTAGTGGTTGGGTGTTTTAGTTTGGATAATGGCATGCTCTTGTCCCTTGAAATAGGCGGATAAACTGGCCCTAATAATTTCGTTATTTCGTAACCGTGCAACTATTATACCGCGGAGGAATCGGTTGCCAAGCCGCCAGTGTGGATAACTTTCTTGCCGACGCTGAATAATGTGGTTAGAATACGTCAAATGACCAAAAAAGCTGTAAGAATCAGTAAATCACCCCTTCCCAAGGAGGCTTATTTAAAAAATTCCCGCATTTACAGCATTTTAGCCAACCCCAAAAGGCTGGAAATACTGAATATCCTTAAGTTTGGAGAGAGGTCCGTAGAGGACCTGATAGCGATTACCAATCTGCCGAAAGCCAATATCTCCCAGCACCTTGCCCTATTGCGCCATAACGGCATAGTCCAAACGCGCCGCTCCGGACTTAATGTCTTTTATAAGATTGTCGACCCCCGCATCGTCGAACCCTGTAAAATACTCCACGATCTGCGCAGGCACCGTTTGGTTGTTTAACCCCAGCCTTTGCCGAAGCGCAGGCTCGCCTTGCCGAAGCCTTTGGCGAAGCGCAGGTGAGCCCAAGGGACGCTCTCCCTTGTCCGTCAGCCGGCAGAGTACAGGGCTTACTTTCCGAGTGAAATAAACGCATATTTAATGAACGAACAGACACAGCTTACGCAAACAGCCAAAAAAGAGAGGAACCTGTATATTTCTTACATCAAGGGAGCCGCTATTATCGGAATAATTCTTATTCACCTGATAGATTGGTCGAACATGCGTCTGCCTAAAACCGGACATTTTGTAGAAGACCTCCTGCACTCCGCGGTCTTGCTTTTTGTTCTCGTCGGAGGAAGCGTGACATTCGTGGCGTATGAAAGGAAGCCTATATCAATACAGGTAAAGAGATTAATTTATCGCGCCGGACAACTTCTTTTTATTTATTATTTATATAGCATTGTTAAGCTTCTTATTTTCAACTTCCGAACCGAACCGTTTTATGAACAGTTCAGTAAGATAGGAACGCTGACCATTCCCGACATCCTGAAGTTCCACAGCTTCTCAGTCCCGATTACGGTTTTAATAACATATCCGTTTCTTCTCGCCATCTCCCCGTTATTCCTCTTAATCGCCAAGAAAGCGCGCCGTCCGGTATGGATAATAGGCGTTTCGGCCATAGGCTTGTTTATAATTAATTATTGGACCGGCATTCCCAACGCGACTTCTTTTATAATCAAATTCATTTACGCGAACGGCTATGTCTTGTTCCCGATAGCCTTATGGCTCCTGCCCTTCCTCATCGGATTTTTCCTGGCGCAAGTCGGATTTGAAAAACAGCGCCGCTGGATTCTTATTGCGGGAATGGCTTTTACCGTCTTCTACGGCGCCAAACTCCTTTTAGCCCATCAGTCTTTGAGTTTAAGCGATCATGAGTTTCCGCTTTCTCCATATTTCATCGCCTTTGGAGTTTTTATGCTTGGTCTGCTTTTATACTTCTTCCGTTTTGTAGAAAAAACGCGGAACAGGTGGGTTAGGGGAGCGCTTGCCGCCTCGCGTCTCTTGGGAGACAAAACCCTGAGCATTTACATCTACCACTGGGTCGTCATAGATTTAACCATCTGGATTTTCTATCCGCATGCCGGACTTATCTGGCTTACCGTTGCCGCGTACCTAAGCCTGTACCTGCTTATAAACAAGAAAAAGTTGTTCGAGTACTATCTTCACCAAAAAGAAACCGCCAGAGAGTTGGGAGCAGAAATTTCATAAGAGTCCATCTTATAAAAACTTGGTCTCGCAAGTTCTAGAACCCATCTCAAAAGTAGGCATTTGAAATAAAATAAGGTAGTTTCGAGCGAAAAGCGCTCAGCCCGACGAAGTAGTACTTGATAAGAGTACTTTGAGGAGGGATGGGCGGCTTGCAGACGAAA
>JACWAO010000078.1 GCA_014874305.1 Candidatus Colwelliibacteriota bacterium
ACCAGGCCGTCTATTTTCGACAGGCCGTCCAGCAGTGAATAGTGCGAGTGGGTGTGAAGATGGACGAACTTTGGCATAGTCTACGCATTATATACCGTGAATCGCGAATCGTGAACCGCTTGAAGTTCAACTTCGATAACTGCCCACCGCGTCCTGAGTCCACTCTGCCAATCGTCATGCTGAACGTTAGTGAAGCATCTGCGTCCAGCGTCGGTGTTCACGATTCCCGGTCTTGCGTTCGTTGAAAGCCGTTATATAATGGAGACGTAAAGGCCAGGTTTTCTTGCACTAAAGAAAAGTGAAATATCCGCGCGTCTTGCTTTATACGGTGCTTACGCTAATAGGCGTATCTACCATATTGCTTGCTACGAACATAGTCCGCGGTTTCACGCACCCCACAGAACAGCCTCCATTGGGTTACCCTGGCCCTCTTTCCATACAAATCGGCGGAACCAGCGCCACGACCACCGCCGGAGCGAGAACCAATCTAGGCGCGGCCGCCGCGGGAGCCAATACGGATATCACATCTATTGATCCGTATACTGGAAACCCCCTGCAGGTTGGCGCGGCTGGAATAAAATTCAGTAACGGCACCGTACAAACCGTAGCCGCCTCCGCCAGCCAGTGGATAACCAGCGGCTCGAATATTTATTACAGCACAGGCAACGTCGGCATCGGGACGACAACTCCGATAACTGCGGGCCTGGTTGTCTCAAAGCTGGTATCAGGAGTTTCTATAGACGCCGGAAACGGAAGAATCGCTGATGTTTCCGCGCCGACCGCCTCAACAGACGCGGCTACGAAAGCGTATGTGGACGCGGCAACCGGCGGGGCGGTGGAGGTTAAATGTCCCGTCTCCATTGATTCTTCGGATAGAACGGCGGCAACGTTTGTAAACGCCGTAACCACCTGTAGAAACTTAGGTGGTACCTGGAGACTTCCCACCGCGGAAGAGCTGTCATGCTTTATGGGTATCTCTGGCGCTACTTCTAATTATCTCTGGACGCGCACCCCGGGCTACAACCTCGACCCCAACTGGGTGGTGGAGGTATTATCTACTGGCTACTGGGGTAACGGCGGTTACAGTAGTGCCTTTGGTTTCCGCTGCGTTCAGTAGGTATTTTTTAATTTATCGAAGTTCAACTTCGATATATCGGAGTTGAACTTCACTCAATACGTATAAAATATGCAGAAACCACAGTTCGCGGAAAACCAGATTTACCACATCTACAATCGAGGCGTGGAAAAGCGGGACGTTTTTCTGGACAAAAAAGATTATTTTAGATTTGTTCACGATCTTTTCGAACTCAATGATAAAAACTCGGTTAGCAACCTAGGGCGTTCTTTTGACTTTAAATTTAAGGACGTTAAGTCTCGGCTTCCAGAAGAAATAAGAAGACCGAGGAAATTATTAGCGGAAATTCTGGTATTTGCGCTTATGCCGAACCATTTCCATCTGTTACTGGAGCAAAAAGAAGAAAACGGCATTATAAAATTTATGCAAAAACTAGGAACCGGCTACACGAATTATTTCAATAAAAAATATGAAAGAGTAGGCGGCCTGTTCCAGGGCAGGTTTAAAGCGACGCACGTAAACAATAACACTCATTTTCTCCATCTGCCTTTTTATATTCACACTAACCCCTTGGACTTAATATATCGAAGTTCAACTTCGATAGACTGGAAGGATAAGATGGATTTTTTGGAAAATTACCAGTGGAGTTCGTACCCGGATTACATCGGTAAGAAAAACTTCCCGTCGGTTACTTCACGAAAAACTTTATTGGATTATTGGGGCGGAGAAAAAGAATATCAAAAAGAAACCGAGAAATGGCTTAAGGAGAAAGATGATAACGTTGAAAGAGTAAAAGAGGTAGCTATCGAAGTTGAACTTCGATAAGATGAATAAGCCACTTATTCCTCTAATAACCGTCATCTTGTTTGTAGCGGTTATCGTCCTTGTTCTACTGGAGCAAAAATCTTCAAACAACCCTAAACTGCAAATCTCAAACTCTATTTCAACCCAGAACTGTCCCACCTCAACCGAAACAGAAACCGTTAACGGCAGTTCTTTAGCACCCTTCATTAATAACGGAACAGAAGTTACGGCTATTTACGGGTACTACGCCTGTCACAACGTAACTCGCGGGGATGTCATCCTCTATGACTACTCGGGAGACAAGAATCTGTTAATCAAGATAGTTTACGGCGTACCCGGAGACTCTTTCTCCGTTAGAGAGGTTAACGGAGATTGGAACATACTACTTAACGGCGAAATCTTAAAAAACAAGGAAAACACTCCTTATCTTATCGGTAACTCGGGAGCAAAGATGATAAGTCTCTACGTAGATAGCTATAAAGG
>JACWAO010000079.1 GCA_014874305.1 Candidatus Colwelliibacteriota bacterium
TATGCCAACCCCCGCAACATTGCCGCCGGATCGGTTCGCCAACTTGATCCGAAGGTTACGGCAAAGAGGAGGCTCGACTCTTTTTCGTACGACATAGTAGGTGATTTCGGCAAAAAGAGGCATAGCGAAGAACATGAACAGCTTAAAGAGTGGGGGTTTAAGACTAATCCGAACAATAAACAAGTCCGCTCCATAGAGGAGGTTTTCGAGTTCCGCGATTACTGGGAAAAGCACAGGGAGGGCTTGCCTTACGAGGTAGACGGAATAGTAATCATCTTGGACGATAACGCGGTCTATGAGGAAGCTGGCGTCGTCGGGAAAGCCCCGAGGGCGGCCATAGCTTATAAGTTCTCCCCGAGAGAAGCGACGACGGTTGTCCAGGATATAAAGGTCCAGGTTGGAAGGACTGGCGTGCTTACTCCGATAGCGGAGCTGAGGCCGGTTCTTGTCGGCGGCGTAAAGGTGTCTCATGCCACCCTGCACAACCTGGATCAGATCAGGAAACTGGGACTGAAGATAGGGGACACGGTGATCGTCAGCCGGGCCGGCGACGTTATACCGCAAATCACCTCGGTCCTTGTTAATTTCAGGAATGGAGAGGAAAAAGAGTTTAAGATGCCTTCGGTTTGTCCGGTAGACGGTTCGGTTATTAAAAAAGAGGGGGTTTTCTACCGATGTTCCAATCCCGAGTGTGGAGCGCGGAGCAGAGAGCTTATGCGGCACATGGTTTCGCGCGCGGCTTTTGACATACAAGGACTCGGACCGAAGATACTTGATCGATTTATTGATGAAGGATTAATCTCCTCGCCGGCGGATATTTTTACCCTGCAAAAAGGCGACATAGCCGCTTTAGAAAGATTCGGGGAAAGATCAGCGGATAATATAGTGGACGAAATAGAGTCCAGAAAAAAAATAGAACTTTCCAGGTTTATATACAGTTTGGGCATACTTCATGTCGGCGAGGAGACCGCGAGAACTTTGGCCGACGCGCTTACCGAGGAACTGCGCTCTAACAGCAAGAGGGCCGGCATAAGCAGGTTGATAGACTTGGGGGAGGAACTTAAAATTGAGGGGCTTAAAGAGCTTCCCGATATAGGACCTAAGGTGGCTGAGAGTATCATTAGCTGGTTCGGGGATAAAAAAAACACAAAGTTCCTTGCGGAGTTGGGGAGGAACGGCGTGGAGGTTATTTTTCCTAGGAAAATCATTAAAAGCGGCAAGCTGGCGGGGAGAAGTTTTGTGCTTACGGGGACGCTCTCATCTATGACCAGAGAGGAGGCTAAGGAGAAGATAAGGGAGTTGGGCGGAGAGATCAGAGAATCGGTCAGCAAGGACACGTCTTACGTTGTCGCCGGCTCCGAGCCCGGCTCTAAACTCGATAAAGCCAGAAGTCTGGGTGTTGGTATCCTGGATGAGAATGAGTTTTTCAAACTCATCCATTGACATCAGTCATTTTTATTGTTAAAAGGCAAGTGCGCTCCGCGCATTAGTATCTTTGTGATTTGAATACGATTCAAGATTGCCTACGCTTGCGAGCTACGGCATGCCAAGGAGGGGACGAAAGTTGAATGGATTCATGAGAACCGTGATCTCGGCATCCGTAGCCGCCATCGTATCGGCTATGGTACTCAACAATGAAAGGAGCGTCTCAACAAATAGTATTCCCCTGCCTAAGAGTTCCGTCTCAATGGTTGCTCAGAGTAATCCATCAGGTACGCGTCCGGAAAGAGCTAGGGTATTAGTTCCGACTCCGGCAGGTATGGAGAAACCCGTTAAGAGCTCATCCGAGATAAACAGCCAGCCTGTTTCCGTAGAGGAGAATCGACAGACCAACTCAGAATATCCCGTGTCCAGAACGATAACCGTTATGGCTACAGGATATGCTTCAGAACAGGGAGCTGTGACTTTCACTGGTACCTCCCCTCGCTGGGGAGAGGTGGCCGTGGATCCTCGGTACATACCTTTAGGGACGTTGATGCTGATCCCCGAGTTTCCGGGAGTAGTCTTTAGGGCCGAGGATACAGGCTCTTTAGTGAAAGGGTGGCACATCGATATCTGGTTTTATACCAGAGAGGAAGCACTCCAATGGGGAGTGAAGTATATAAAAATTAACCTTCTCGGCAGATCGTGAACCTTCGGCTAACCGAAGCTCGTAAGAGCGCGGGTGGCCTTTTTAACGGGACCTTTCGGGGTCCCTTTTCTTAGGCAAAAACAACTTCCGCAAGGTTTACATAATGAGTTTTTCAGGTTAATATCTCGGCAGAATACCGAAAGGGGGAGTTCAAAGTGGAGGTGTTTATTGTTCCTTTCCATAACAGCAGAGACGGCCCTTCTCCGCCAGCTTTTTCAAAGGAGGTGAGGGAGACAATGATGGACGTGCGTGATCGGTCCTCAGGCGGACTGGGGTTCTGGCTGGCACAGCTGGAATCACGGGTTCGTTCTGATTTGGTCGAGATCGACGAGGAGAAGTGGGGTACGTTGAGGGCGCGCCTGGCGACCGAGCTGACTGGACTGGAGAACAAGGTCCAGCCACAAGTGGTAGGCGAGGCCTTCGAGTACCTCCTCCAGGTTGTTCGGTACTGGTTCCGTAAGGCGGCCGGCAACGCTGAGGTTGGTATCCTCGCAAAGCTCTCCGACTGGGGGGATCGAGTGGCCGCTAGTCTGCCGCCGGAAACGATGAGGGCTGATCCAGACGGCCCTGAGAAGAAGATTCCGCTTACCGACCTTCTGGGTCGGGAGATCCGCGATACGATCTTGGGCGTCAAGTCGGACCAGTGGCAGGCCAAACCCACGCGCGGCCTCCGTCCAAGTTCTAAGGGCAGGTGACGATCCTTGACAGCGTCTCACAAAAGAATAGCAGTACGTAAGCGGCTTCCTCCGCCTCCAAAGGCACAAGGGGAAGCCGCTATTCATTTGTATTCGGCGATTATGTAATATAGATTTAAGTAATAACCATTATGGAGCTTAAGGAAGGCGATATTAAGAAACTTTCGGAGTTGGCAAGAATCTCGTCCGATGGACAGGAGAAAAAATTATTAAACGACCTCGGGGAGATACTTGAGTATTTTTCCGTTTTGAATGAAGTTAATACCGACAAGGTGGAACCCTTGTCCGGCGGGACGGAGGCGGTAAATGTTTTTCGGGAGGATGATAGAGAATGGTTGTATCGCGGATCGGGAAAGGAGAAGTTTATAAACGAGGAGGGGGGCTTTATGAAGATACCTCCGGTTTTTGGAGACAATGATTAATCTGCGCGACTTAACCATAAAAAAAATACGGGATGGACTTTTGAATAAAGAGTTTTCCGCTTTTGAGCTGACTAAGGAGTTTATCGATGTCGCCTCGGATAAAAATAAGGAAGTAAACGCTTATCTAAGTATCGATAAGGATCAGGCTTTACAACTCGCCTCTGAGGTTGATGTTGGGTTGGCCGAGGGTATTGATTTTGGAGAACTCGCCGGTGTGCCGTTAGCTATCAAAGACAACATTCTTATAAAAGGCCTACAAGCGACCTCCGCCTCGAAGATGCTTGCGGAGTATAAAGCTCCCTATGATGCCGAGGTTATAAGCAAACTGAAAAAAGAAAAAGCCGTTTTTATAGGTAAGACCAACATGGACGAGTTCGCGATGGGTTCCTCTACCGAAAACTCCGCTTACGGCGTGACTCGTAATCCTCACGATTTGGATCGCGTTCCGGGGGGGTCGTCTGGCGGATCGGCGGCGGCGGTTGCCGGAGGTATGGCAGTTGCCGCCCTTGGATCGGATACCGGGGGGTCTATAAGAGAGCCGGCATCCTTCTCCGGCGTGGTCGGCCTAAAGCCGACATACGGTGCGGTTTCCAGGTTCGGCGTCGCGGCTATGGCTTCATCCTTGGATCAGATAGGTCCCATTACTAAGACTGTTGAGGACGCGGCAATTCTTTTTAAGGCTATTGTCGGCAGGGATCCCAAGGACTCAACCAGTTTTGAGGCGGATTATAGCGATGTAACAAATGAGCCGAACTTGGAAGAGGCGCGAAACCTTACTATAGGGATTCCCGAGGAGTATTTTGGAGAAGGGCTGGATAAGGAGGTGGAAGAAGCGATAAACGAGGCGATAAATGACATTAAGTCATTGAAAATAAGTTTTAAGAAAATCTCGCTCCCTCATACGAAGTATGCTCTAGCGGTTTATTATATCATTATGCCGGCCGAGGTAAGCACGAACCTTGCGAGATATGACGGCTTGCGGTTCTCTCCATTGGAGCAAGAGACAAAATCGGGATTACTTGATCTGTATGTCAAAAATAGAAGCCGCGGGTTCGGAACGGAGGTGAAAAGAAGAATACTTCTCGGAACCTTCGTTTTATCCGCCGGATACTATGACGCTTACTATCTAAAGGCGCAAAAAGTCAGGAGTCTTATAAAACAGGATTTTACCGAAGCGTTTAAGGACGTTGATCTCATTCTTACTCCAGTCGTGCCAACTCCGGCTTTTAAGATAGGGGAGAAGACCAATGATCCGTTAAAGATGTATCTTTCCGATATCTTCACGATACCGGCTAATCTGGCTGGCCTGCCCGCGATCTCGATTCCCGTACGCGGACGTGAAGGCAAGTTGCCTATAGGGTTTCAGCTCATGAGCAGGCACCGACGGGAGAAAGACGTCCTCGATATCGGCCGTTTGTATGAAAAAATATAGCCACAGAACTCCTTAATCAAAAAAGAAAAGCCGTCCTCACAACGGCTTTTCTTTTTTTATCTCCGCCTAAAATTTTCTGTCTGCGAAGAACTGTTTATTATAATACCAGTAAGATTTTTACAAGGCAAGCCCGATAAAAGTGGATAACTTGAACCGCGAATCGTGAATCACGAACCGTGTATCGCGTACCACGAATCATGAATCGTGAAACACGAACCGTGAATCACAAAACCAAAATCACGCGTTGCCCTCCCCTGTAATCCCCTCTAAACTTAAGGAAAATAATTATTGTGCACGAAGATGTTGATTTCTCCCAACCGTCTCTCCCACCAACAAGCTCA
>JACWAO010000008.1 GCA_014874305.1 Candidatus Colwelliibacteriota bacterium
ATCGTTTTTATGGATTTTTCCATACCCACCAGAGGATTGATTGGTATAAGAAACCGGTTTCTTACGGCTACCAAAGGAACCGGAATAATGAACAGTCTTTTCTCCGGATATGAGGAGTACAAAGGAGACTTGCCTGAATCTGCTCACGGCTCGATTGTAGCTACCGAATCAGGGGTAACCAATAACTATGGGTTGGTAACCGCTCAGGGGCGTGGAAAGCTGTTTCTAGAGGCTGGGGTGTCTGTTTACAGCGGAATGGTTGTCGGGGAGAACTCCAGACCTGAGGACGTGCATGTCCACGTGTGCCGCACAAGGGAGTTAACCAACTTCCGCGCGAAAAACGAAGGACTTCAGGATCAGCTTGAGACTCCGATTAATCTCACCCTTGAGTACGCCTTGGATTACATAGGCGACGATGAGCTCGTCGAGGCTACTCCTCATAGCGTCAGGATACGCAAACTGTATCTAAGCGATCTGGATAAGAAAAACGCCGGAAAGAAAAAATAGTTAAAATCCGGCAGATGTACCCTCTTTTTTCCATTATATCAAATTGATTTTATAGTCGTATTGTGCTAACATTCTACCCAGCGTTTCGATCGAACGCGATTAAAACGGCACTAGTCGATGTCGTTAAAGGTAGTCCGCAAGTTACCATGTATAAATGTCCGCAGTGCGGCCACACCTCTAACGAGGCGGGTAATTGTCCTACTTGCAACGTTCCCATGACCGAAGAGGCTGGAGGCGCGAGCGAAGAGGGCAATACGGCCGAGAGTTCCGAGCAGGGATCGACGGAGCAGTCCGCTTAACCGGCTTGGATAGTGAAAGTAACAATAAACAAAAAGCTCGTTCTGCAAAACGAGCTTTTTGTTTAGCCTAGAACCCATCTTAAAAGTTTGAAGATGGGCTCTATATAATTCTTACTGTTTTTTTGCTTTCTAAGACTGAGAAGAGCTTGCGCTGAACAACTATAGCCTCCGCGGATCTTACAAGGGCATTCCGATCCTGGTCCGGATAATATTTCTGCAGTGTTTGAGTTTCCTCCTCGATTTCTTTTGCCTCAGCTTTGATGTCCTCTTTCTTTCTTATCTCCTGCAGGATTAGAGTGCTTTTAAGTCTTTCCTCAATACCTTTTCTATCGTCTTTTTCCATCTCCTCCGTAGTTTTCTTGACCTGCTTTAAATACTCCTCGGTAGTTATTCCTACTTTCTCCAATTCATGTTCGCGATCATGAGACAAATGGTGAAGCTCCTGGTCTATAAGCAGTGAGGGAACTTCTATTTTAGTCTTCTTTATTATCTCGCTTATTATCTCATCGCGGTTTTTTTCTATCGAGTAAACATCTTTTTCCTGGGCGAGCCTTTTTTTAACTTCCTCGCGGAGTTCGGCGACCGTATTAAGCGAGCTGACCTTTTTAACGAACTCATCGTTAATCTCCGGCAGATTCTTTTTCTCGGACTGATTTTCTCCGTCCTGGCCCGCGAATACCTGCTGAATCTGGCTAATGGCGTCATCGACCTCCTTATCGGTAATCACGGCGGCCTCTTTCTTGTCCGAAACCTCTTTTCCTATAGCCTTGTAATCAGATAGGGAGATATTCGGATAGAGAGCTAACTTTATCTTGAATTCCACCGGGCTTCCTACCGCAATCTTGGTTATATATATTTCCGGACTTCCTAAGACATTCAGTTTTTCGTCTTCTATAATCTCGTTTATAGCATCGTAAAGAGAAGCGTCAGCGGCGGAATCAAGCAGTTTAAACTCGTTTATGCTTTGTCTGACTATTTCCTTTGGAACTTTTCCCTTCCTGAATCCCGGGGCTTCGAAATCAGCCGCCGCCTCATCCAGCGACGCCTCCATATTCTTTTCCAAAATCCCCAGCGGTATCTCGGCCTGAAACTCAACCACGCCCCCTTTATCGGATATTTTCTTCAGTTTATCGTATGATTTCATTGATTAACCCGCTGATTGTACAGGATATAAACGTTTATTTCAATCACAAAAGCCCGCTTACTGAAGATATTTTCTGACCTCGTAAGGTTTTAGGCTAGGCTGGAAAAAGCGTCAATCTTACCCCATAAAAGCAAGCTCACGGAGTTTACCCCGTAAAAGCTTTAGCTTTCAAGCTGAATCTGTGGGGCTTACCCTATATACCTTCCGGCTGTTTTAAGCTAAAATAATTCACATGAAGAATAAACAAACGCCAATTATAGTAATTTTATTTATAGTTATAGCGGTTTTGGTTATATTCTTAGTATTAGGGCATAAGGCCGCCAGCAAGCCGACAACTACGACAAACGCAAACCAAACAACAACACCGCAAAATAATACAACAACCACAAAAACATCTATGGAGAACAAAATCTTACCCGACGGATTACAGATAACAGACATAACCATCGGCACCGGAACCGAAGCCGTGGCGGGGGATACCGTTACGGTTGACTATGTCGGCACTTTAGCTAGCACCGGCAAAATATTTGACGCTTCATCCCTGCACGGCCAATCATTCAGTTTTGTTTTGGACGCCGGACAAGTAATTAAAGGCTGGGACGAGGGAGTTGCTGGAATGCGCGTCGGAGGAGAGAGAAAGCTCGTGATACCGCCGACTCTTGGATACGGAAGCCAATCGATAGGAAACGGCTTAATCCCGGCCAACTCAACCCTTATCTTTACGGTTAAACTTCTAACCGTTCAGCTATAGTTTTAAGCAATTATCCTTGAAAAAAGGAACCCAGGGAGGTAAAATCTCTCTAGTTTTGCCGGATCGTCTAATGGTAGGACGCCTGACTCTGAATCAGGTAATCTTGGTTCGAATCCAGGTCCGGCAGCCGCAGTCAACGCAGTTCAGTGCGTGACCAGAGAGCGTATAATGTGACCA
>JACWAO010000080.1 GCA_014874305.1 Candidatus Colwelliibacteriota bacterium
CCTTGACTGAGACAGGAGTTGAGCTGGGTTGAGGACTAAGACGACGACGGAGGCCAGGATCCCTATGATGGCGATGACGATGAGGAGTTCTATCAATGTGAAAGAGTTTTGTTCTTTTACATTGACCCTGAGCCGTGTCGAAGGGTGGGAGGTAAAGGAGTCCCTAGCCCTATGGTTATCGAAATTGTTTTCAGCAGTAGACAACTCTCTATAATTTATTTTTTCGCGATGTATTTAATGATATAAGAAAGAGATAAGCGCAACAACCTAAAAACGTAAATTAAGCGCGACCGCGTTTAATACCTGCGACTTATCGCCTCTCCCAACGTCTCCTCATCCGCGAACTCTATTTCTCCTCCGGAGGGTATTCCCCTTCCAAGTCTTGTTATTTTTTCCGCGAAAGGCCTGAGTTCTTCGGCCACAAGGGAGGAGATGACATCGCCGACGGGATTGGGGTTTAGGGCTAGTATTATTTCTTTGGCCTTCCTGGACGCGGAGTTTGATATATCCTCCTCCAGGCTTTTCAGTTTTATCTTCTGCTCGGAGGTGAGCACGCCAACCCTGCGCATATCGCCGAAGACCAGGTACCGGCCATTAAACTTTCCGGTCTTTTCAATCGAAAGAAGATCGGTTTCCTTTTCCACGACAGCGATTATTCCAGCGTCTCTTGAGGAAGATGAACATATCTCGCAAAAATCCCCGTCGTTCTCATATAAGTTAAAGCATCTTCTGCACACCTTGACCTGCTTTAATCCGACTGCCGCGGCCGCGATGAGGTCTATAAAGCTTCTGCCCTTATGAACGGCATAAAGCGCGATGCGCAAAGCCTGCCTCGGGCCGACGCCGGGCAGTTCGGAAAAAATATCCGCGAATCGCTTAATTGGCTCCGGCGTTTTCATCGGTATCAACGTGCGCGGTGTCTATATTCTGGAAACTAATTTTTTGCTTATCGAAATACAGCGGAACCGATCCCAGTGGGCCGTTGCGGTGTTTGGAAACTATAACCTCCACGACGTTCTGTTCATCCTCAGGAAGATCCATTCTGTCTTTGTTCTTGTGATAAAGGAAAAGCACAACGTCGGCATCCTGTTCGATACTGCCGCTCTCCCGAAGATCGGACAATCTTGGAATTTTTACGTCTCTTTTATCGACTTCTCTTGAAAGCTGGGAGACGGCGATGACCGGCACGTTCAACTCCCTGGCCAATCCCTTTAATCCGCGGCTTACTTCCGTTACCTGCTGAACCACCGAATCCTGATGAGCTCTGGGCTGTACCAACTGCAGATAATCGACTACCAGCAGATCGAGGTGCTTTTGTTCAGCCTGGAGTCTCCGGGCCATCGCCCGCATTTCTATAATTGTGGGGGAGGGAGTGTCGTCTATAAATAAAGACGCGCGACTTAATTTATCGAGCGCGGCCTGAATCATTTGAAAATCCTCGTCGTCCTTCAGACGGCCTGTTCGGAGTTTCCACGCGTCAACATCCGCTTCGGAAGCGATAAGCCTGTCTATAACCTGCTCGCGGCTCATTTCAAGCGAGAAGTAACCGACGGTGTGCCCGAATTTCAAAGCGGCGTTTCTCGCTATATCCAAAGTAAGGGCGGTCTTACCCTGGGATGGTCTGGCTCCTATGATTATAAGATCGGAGCGCTGAAGACCGGACAGGATGTTGTCCAACCCGGTAAATCCCGTCGGCACTCCGCGCAGTCTGTCTGCGTCTCCCTGGTGAAGTTTCTCTATTCTTTCATAAGCGGATTTCAAATCCTCTTTTATGGAAACGAAATTTCTGGCCAGCGACTTTTCCGAGATGGCGAAAATCTTCTGCTCTATGCCGTCGAGCATGACATCAAGATCGTCGTCGGGGCTAAAGGCGTTCTCCGTTATCCTGGCTGATACGTTTATAAGATCCCTTAACACCCTTTTCTCCCTTACGATCTTCGCGTAGTGCGCGATGTGGGAGGATGTCGGGACGGAGTTTATAAGCTCGGTGAGGTAGGTCGAGCCGCCCGCTTCCTTTAGCTTGTCCGATCTCTTAAGCTCTGCCGTAACCGAGAGGATGTCTATAGGTTCATGCTTTTCCCAAAGACGTATCGCGGCTTCGAATATGTCCCCGTGGGCTTTTTTGTAAAAGTCATCGGAAGTAATGGTGTCCGCTACGGAAAAAATGGCGTCTTTGTCTATCATTAACGCCCCCAAAACCGACTGCTCGGCTTCAAGATCCTGCGGAGGTATCTTTAATTCGCTGGCCTTAGGCATTTATTGTCATATCTTTCTAACAACTAGCGGACCCCTTCCGGTGTCCTCTACCGTATATCCTAACTGCTCTATTTTTTTTCTCAAGCTGTCGGCCTGGATAAACTGTTTATGAACCCTGGATTTCTCCCGCTCCATGACCAACTGCTTCACTTTTACCGGCATTTTCCCGTACTTTTTCGTCGTCTCGCCAAGTCCCAGCCCTAAAACCTTATCAAACTCCGTAATCAGCTTTATCTTCTCTTTGGAATTGAGGCCAGTATCATTTATCGTCTTCCAGGCGAGAGAAAGGGCGGCTGGGGTTCCAAGATCGTCGTCTATGGCTTCCTTGAACATTTTTAAAATCCTGCCGGCTTCTTTTTTGTCTGCCGCCGATGAGCGCTTTTTATTTTCCCCAAGAGCAATCTCGGCCGACATGCGGAGAAGAGAGGTGCGCAGGTTGTGGAGCGCGTTAACGGCCGCCTCTAGTGATTCCCAGGTAAAATTAAGCTTCGCTCGGTAATGCGTGCCTAACGCGAGGTAACGGAAAGCCAATGGATCGATCCCGCGTTCTTCGAGATCGGACAGTCTGTAAATATTACGGAGGGATTTCGACATTTTTTGTCCGTCGACTAAGAGATGCTCTCCCTCCAGAAAATAATTCACGAACTTTCTTCCGGTCGCTCCTTCCGACTGGGCAATCTCGTTTTCGTGGTGCGGAAACACAAGATCGATTCCTCCGGCATGTATGTCAAAATATTCCCCGAGGTTCTCTATGCTCATGGCCGAGCATTCGATATGCCACCCCGGGCGTCCTTCCCCATAAGGAGAGGGCCAGAATGGTTCCTTCGGTTTTCTGGCTTTCCACAGCACGAAATCCTGCGCGTCTTCTTTCTGGTACTCATCGGACGAGGTTCTCGCCCCGCTTTTTATCTCCCTCTTATCCAGCTCGGAAAGCCTGCCGTAATCTTTGAACCTCGATATGCGGAAGTATACCGATCCGTCCTCCCCTTTATAGGCGTACCCCTTTTTATCCAGCTTGGTTATCAGTTTAAGCATCTCGCCTATGTATTTCGTGGCTCGCGGATAAACTTCGGCTTTCTTGATATTAAGTTTTTTTAAGTCCTCGAAAAAAAGCTTCGAGTATCTGCTTCCTATTTTCTTGTAGTCTGTTTTTTCATCCTCGGATTTGCGGATTATCTTATCGTCTATGTCGGTAATATTAGTAACCTGTTTTACCTTGTATTTATTGAGTTCCAGCGCGCGGCGCAAAACATCCTCGAAAATATACGTCCGGAGGTTGCCTATGTGCACGTAGTCGTAAACCGTCGGCCCGCAAGTATAGAGACCTGCTCGTCCGGGTTTTATCGGCTTGAACCTCTCCTTGCGACGGGTAAGAAAGTTATACAAAATCATACAGGTTCAAGTATAGCGCCGAGCCCCGAAAAAGAGAAAACCCGCTATTTTTCCGTAGCGGGTTTCTCTGTTTATCGATTCCGTTACTACTTTCCGCCTGAGGTCGGTGACGGCAAGGTGCTGGTTGCCGTTGGGGCGCTTTGTACACCGGAAGGCTGGGACTGAACGGATTGCGGGTTTGTTATCGCCTGCACCACCGGACTATCCGAAGCCACTGGAGCTATCCATAATACCATCGAGCGGTTGAAATAGATCATGCCCTGTGGTTTCCAGAACGCGTTGGCGAAGTTGGACAAGCTGTACGGATTTTGCGTGTTTTTTGTATCAACCTGCAGAAGATACGCGTCATTCATCTTAAGCGACGGGAAGAAACTCAGCTGGCCAAAATATATGTCGCCGGAAGTCATGTAAACGGCGTAATAGGTTGGCTTAGCGGCAAACTGACGCCACGCGAGCAAGGCGATTACCACCACCAGCGCGACTATGACCGTAACGTAAAACTTCGGGCTGCTGAACAAATCTCTCATTTATGTCTGAACCGATATTTTCTTAAACTATTTTCGACCTTATTTATTTTTTTGCGATATGTTTATCGTAGCAATCATTTCGCAAGATGTAAATTGTGGAAAAGTAAATTCTATAGATCCTCTTCCTAAAGAGGTGGGGGGTCGAACCTATACGACGGGATAAAATAAAGGAGCCGGTTATGAATCGGCTCCGATCGGCTTCCGGATCGAGGAGACCGCGCTCTTTAAACGTCTGAACATCTCCGCTTGTTGACGCGCGTCTTCTAGCGCGTTGTGCGTGGAAGTTTTCCCGGGAAGAAACTTCCTCGCTACCTTGCTTTTTGAAGTTTTTGCCCATAGACGCTCGCCGGTCGCTCCAGCGTAATATGATTTTATATCTAGGGCCGTGTGTCCAAACGGGTCGTTGCGCAAAAAGTGTACAAAGTACCAATGGACGAACATCCAGTCAAAGGGGGCGTTAAGGCCTACGAAAACCGGTTTTTTGTTTCGGTTGCACGCTCTCTTTACCCAGACATCAAATGCCTTCATTGCAACTCCAGGGTCCACGCCGTAGGCAGACAGCCGCTGGCGGTTGAGACCGGAAACCTTGAGAGCTTCCTTCTCGAAATTCCCGGAGATGGGCTTCATCTCCACGTAGAAATCGTGCCCGCCCCCGACCACGCAGGCTCCTATTGATAATAGCGAGTAATCTCCCGGAATCGGGCCGTCGGTTTCCACGTCGACAGACACAAACACTTCCACCAAGGTACAGTCTCCTCCTTTTAAAGTAGGCGTAACTCAGCCGTCATAGTACGCAAAAAAGCGCGGCTCGGCAACCGCGCTTTAAGGCGCTTGCTTCTAAAACAACGGTGCCTCCCCCTTTATCCTTGAGGCGATGTCTTTAAGGCAACAGGTCTTGTGCTTTTCTATTACCGCCTCGGTCAATCCGCCCTCGGTTATGATGTCCTTATAAAACTCCGCCGAGTGTCTCGGTTTCCTCTCAAGCGTCTTATAATCAACCTCCACCAGGCCGGACCTCGGCCAGAAACCCTTGTTCCATTCGAAGTTGTCCAAAAGAGACCAGTGCAAATACCCTCTTACATCCACTCCTTCGTCCATCGCC
>JACWAO010000009.1 GCA_014874305.1 Candidatus Colwelliibacteriota bacterium
CTCTGGGTGGAACAACAACGGAACCCTTGAAGGAGCCACAGACCTGCCTACGTGGACTACAACAGGATGCCTGTCTCATGGTTCATGCCTATCCTTTGACGGGACGGATGATTACGCGAATCTTGGTAGTCCATCAAATTTTGATAACTTGAACGCAACCTACGTTACGTGGATAAAGACGGCCAGTACTAATTATGATATGAGGATTCTTGTCAACGAGGCAACGTCAACCCACAATTTTTTTGTTGTCCTAAATACCGGCAATATAGTTATAGTGACTGTACAAGGTAGTACTATGCAATGGGAGCAAACGCAAAACACATACGATGATGGAAGTTGGCACATGATTGCCGCTGTGCGTAATGGAGATAACGCTAGTAATGCCGAAGTCTATATAGATGGCCAACAGGCCGCCCTAACAACTAACACTGGAAATAGCTGGAGCATGGCGGATACAGCGAAAATAGGTGCAAAATCCAGTACGCAGTTTTTTTATACTGGTTTAATAAGTTTATCTAGGATATACGATCAAGCGCTTTCACCTGCTCAAGTTCAAGTGATCTATAACGCCGAGAAACCGCAATAATCGGACCCTGTTTAATAATATAAGTAACTCACAGTCCGCAGTGGTATAATGGAGTTAACCATGGCTGGGCTTTTTGACGCAAATATAAATAACGGAAAAGGGGCAAACGCCGCGCCTCTGGCCGATCGGATCAGACCGGAGAGCCTGAATGAGCTGATTGGGCAGGAGGGGATAGTTGGCCCAGAGAGCGTTTTAAGAAACGCGATTACCCGCGATGAGATTCCGTCAATGATTCTCTGGGGACCGCCTGGGAGCGGTAAGACCACCCTGGCGAGAATCATCGCTAAGATGACGAAGGCTTTTTTCGTGCAGTTCAGCGCGGTCACGGGAAACGTGGCTGAGGTGCGGGAGATAATCAAGGCGGCTAAGGACAGAAAAAAGATTTACGGCCAGAAGACGATACTTTTCGTCGACGAGATTCACAGGTTCAACAAAGCCCAGCAGGACGCTTTTCTTCCGCATGTCGAGGACGGAACGATTATTCTCATAGGCGCCACGACCGAAAACCCGTCTTTTGAAGTTACCTCCGCCCTTTTATCCAGAACCAGGGTTTTCGTGCTTAAGGCGCTTTCATCGGCGGACATAGAAAAAATAATAAAACGCGCCTTGGTTGATAAGGAACGAGGGTTAGGTAATGAGGATATAGATATAAGCGATAAGTCTCTGAAATTTCTCGCGGAGATGGCGGATGGCGACGCCCGAGCCGCGCTTAACGCGCTGGAATTGGCGATTAAGTCCGCCGGACGAACGGGTGAAAAAATAGTCGTGAACGAGGAGCTTGTAAAACAGGCCTTCCAGAAAACATACCTGCTTTACGATAAGGGCGGAGAGGAGCATTACAACATAATATCAGCCTTGCATAAGTCGATGAGAGGTAGTGACGCGAACGCGGCCATTTACTGGCTCGGGCGGATGCTCGAGGCGGGGGAGGATCCGCTCTACGTGGCAAGAAGATTGATTCGTTTCGCCTCGGAGGATGTCGGTCTGGCCGACCCGCAGGCGCTGGTTCAGGCAGTGGCGGCTTATGAGGCGTGCCACTTCAACGGAATGCCGGAGTGTAACGTTAACCTGGCCCAGGCGGTTGCGTATCTTGCCAAAGCCCCGAAAAGCAACAAGCTTTATCTGGCTTACGGTGAGGTGCAGAAAGATATTACCGAACTACCGAATGAAGGAGTGCCTCTGCATCTGCGGAACGCCCCGACCAAGCTGATGAAGGAAATCGGCTACGGAGAAGGATATAAATATAACAAAGAGGGGGCGAAAGAATCCGGACAGACCTACCTGCCGGACAAACTGAAAGACAGAAAGTATTTGGATTAAAACAAGAAATAGATATATATTGAAGCCGTAAACAAAATGGATAACGTTAAGGACGCATCTCGGATTAAACCGAACAAAGGAAAAGAAATTAATATCAACGTCAGTGGAGAAACTTACGCCAGGTATCCGATAAAAGAGATAAAACCATCGCGGCTGGCGCGCCTGCTTTCGAGGAATGTTAAAAATAACTGGGGAACGAAAAACTTTCGCGGCTTCGGCCATGGCACGCCTATGGCTATGGAGCTTTTTATCAGGGAGGCGGGCGTTCCAAGAGTGCTTTTTGCCGCTGGAGTTTCCGCGCTAACCAGGCCGTTAGGCATTAAGGGGGCGTTTTACGCGATAAGCGGCAAGAATGCCAAATCCGTTGATTGCCCGATGTCCTTTATCCTTTACCCATACACCCAGTACGCCAAGCTTGCTCCATCCCAACCAAACCACGTTGCCAAGGAGTTAAAAGACAGGTTTAATCACGACGTTGTTGTTGTGGACGCTAATTACCGCGGAGTCTATTCTTTAGGTAAATCTAATACAAAACTTAGCGAGAAGTTTATTCATGACATCTTCCGTGATAATCCCTTGGGGCAATCCGACGAGCAGACTCCTTTGTGTATAGTCAGGAAGGCGTGAATCACGAACCACGTATCGCGTACCGCATATCACGTATCGCGTACCACGAATCATGAATCGTGAAACACGAACCGTGAATCACAAAACCAAAATCACGCGTTGCCCTTCCCTGCGATTACCCCTAAACTTAAGGAAAATAATCTTGTATATGAAGATGTTAACTTCCCATAGTCATCTCTATTCTATCCGAGAGTTCTTCTCATCGACCAGGCTCAGGGTCAATGTAAAAGAACAAAACTCTTTTACATTGATAGAACTCCTCATCGTCATCGCCATCATAGGGATCCTGGCCTCCGCCCTAGTCTTAGTCCTCAACCCGGCTCAACTCCTGTCTCAGTCAAGGGATAGTAGAAGAACACAGGATCTCTCTAACCTCAATAACGCCATAGGAATGTATCTCAGCGAAGGAAACTCCGTACTGGGCCAAACGGACACCGTATACGTCAGCATCCCAGACC
>JACWAO010000081.1 GCA_014874305.1 Candidatus Colwelliibacteriota bacterium
GGGCAGAAATTGGATGTTATAGGAAACATTCGAGCCAGCGGGGTTATCATGCCCGGAAGTACGTCCACTCCCCCGACAACGTGCGTTACTTCGACCGCAAGCTCTATTTATTACAACTCTTCCGATACGAAGATGTATTACTGCAACGGTACGGAGTGGAAAGTTTTAGGAGCAACAGCTTCACCACCAGCAACAGGGACAATAGCATACACAACACCGGGCACTTATAATTGGACAGTGCCCGGTGGCGTTTATCGTTTGGGTGTTAAAATTATTGGTGCGGGTGGTGGCGGAGGTGGCGGCGCGTCTCCTGCTGGTGACAGTCTTAATATCTCATATGGAAATGGCGGAGGTGGCGGAGGGCTATTTATAGGATTAATTAATGTAACCCCAGGAGAAAATATACTAATTACCGCCGGTGCTGGCGGTTCGGGTGGTGCAACGGTAAGAACGGGAGGGCCTGGTAATAATGGAGTTGATGGAGGAAATTCTTCTATTACGACGTCTGGGGGAACAATTGCTGTTAGTGGTGGAAAAGGAGGTTATGGAGCTACTGCAACTCATAATCCAGGCGGCGTCGCTTGGGGAGGCAGCGTGTCCGGAATAGCTGAAAACACAATTCAAAACACAAGCGGATCTAACGGTGGTTATGGTGGTACATATTCTGGTTCAAGCGGAGGAGGTGGAACGGTTGCCGGATATTCAGTGGTAAATAATACTGGTTATGGTGGAGCTCCTGTCTATACTCCTGATGTTAGTGGTAATGCCGGCGGTCTATATGGCGGTGGCGGCAGTGGAGCGGGTGCAGCTAGTGGTATTGTTGTTGACACCTATGGTGGAGCGGGACAAAACAGTAGAATTGATCTTTGGTGGTGAATGACAAATGGGAAGTTGCGCCTCAGGACGACGGACAACTAGATGTTTTACTAACGCTCAGTATGATAATACTGACGCGATAATCATAAATTTACCAATGTTCCCGGATGTGGGACATCGCGTACTCCATACTGCTATTCACTTTTTTCCCAGGGTTGAAGATATTGTGCGGGTCGAAGATTTTTTTGGTTTCCTCGAATAAAGCGTAAACCTTGTCTCCGTACATCTCCTTCAGGTACGGACTACGGATTATTCCGTCGTTATGTTCAGCGGTTATCGAACCTCCATAACTCAAAACCAGATCATACACCTTGGGCCCAAGCTCTTCGATTATCTTTTTTGTATTAAGGTCCTCGATTTTCATCAAGGGAATAACGTGGAAGTTTCCGTCTCCGACGTGGCCAGCTATGGTATAGACAAGGCTTGGGTATTCCTTGAACAATCCGGTTAGCTCCGGCAGGAACTTGTCGAGTTTCTGCGGATCGACGATTATGTCGTCTATAAAGGGCGCGGTGTGCTTGTCTTTTATCTTGTTGCGCAAGAGATTAAAGCTCTCCCGCCTAATCAGCCAGTATTTCTTTATATCCTTGTCGCTTCTTGCCACCTTGGCCTGCAAATGAAGTTCGGATACTATTTTTTGCTTCAACTCCTCGGCTTTCTTGTCTATTTCCTGTTCGTCGTTTCCGACAAATTCAACCTGAAGGATAAGTTTAGGTAGTCCGCCTTTTAGAAGCATAAGAAACTCCGGCAGGAACTGGAAACCTATGGAGATCAGGTTCTTGGCTCCCATCAGTTTGGCGAACGACGGGAAGAATTTTATCGCGAGCTTCAAGGTGTTATCGTCGTATGCCTCGAAGCTTTCCGGGCTCATAGGGAGCACGTCGTTTATCACTTTCGCAAGAGGATCAAGGTTTTTAAGGAAGATAATTACCAGCCGCGAGTATTTTTCAGTTGGAACCAGCTTTAGGGTCGCGTCTGAGAGGAGCCCCAGAGTTCCCTGGGCGCCGACGAAAACTTTTATTAAATCAAAC
>JACWAO010000082.1 GCA_014874305.1 Candidatus Colwelliibacteriota bacterium
ACCGGAGTATTAACGCTTTCGTTTAATGATCCGAATAGCGCGACAGGCGGCGGATCGTGCCGGGTCGCGGTCTTGTGGGCCGAGATACGGGCTACGGCAAAACAATTCTCGGGAGTGAAACAAGTTATCTTCTCTCCGGAGTATCTGTTCCAGCCGTAAATATCGCTAGGTATTACTAAACACTTCCTCCGATTAGGAAGGAATGTTTAGTAAAAAACAACTAGTTAAATCTGGTGGCCTCGGATAGATTTGTCAATAAAAAAACCGGCTTCTCGGATAGACATCATCTATCCCGATAGCCGGTTTACGAAACCGCGATTCGCGTCAGAGATTGCGTTCCCGAAAACAGACGAGGTACGAGTTCGGACAGTGGCTGGCGAAGTGAAACGCCGCTGATCCAAACCCCATTTTCCACGTGCCGTCCTCAATATAAAGATAAGGGAGAAACAACTTGTTCTTATTCTCCTCTCGCCACACCGTGCCCGGAAAAAACACTCGACTTTTCGGTTCTATATTAAACTTAATCATCTCGCTGTGTTTCAGAAGAAACTCAAGGTCTGCCTGGCCGAGATTGGAACGAAGCTCTTTCGCTCTTTGGAGAACCTTATCTATGCCAAGCGGTTGAGTTGCGTATTCAGGCATAAGCGAACTAAGCCCTATGCTTAGGTTCGCGACCAGATCCACGCTTCTTGGAGTGTTTTTGACCAGTTCCCATCCTTCACCTCTTTTATCGAATGACAGGATTTGTCGCCTTATCTGCTCATTGCGCGAAGCAACGATACCCGAAACCCATTGGGACAAAACTCCGACATCCACAACTATACTCCTCCTGTGACGCATTCTCCCTAAGGTGCTATTCAACATACTAAACACGATTACGTTCCTGTCAACCAAGACCGCAAAGAATAATTGAAAATAATCACTGTACATGGGAAACTTGTCTTATGGACGAAAGGGAGTATAAGTTTCCTGACGAGTTTCTTTGGGGCGCGTCTATGAGCAGTCACCAAGTCGAGGGCGGAAACGTCAACGACTGGAGCGAGTGGGAAAAAAAGAACGCCCCGCGCCTGGCGGAGGAAACCAGGGGCGTTGAGGGTTATTGGCAACCGTGGCAAGTTGAGATGTTTCCCGAGATGAAAAATCCGGAGAACTATATCTCAGGCAAGGCGTGCGATCACTACAACCGCTTCGAGGAGGATTTCATATTGGCTAAAAATCTAGGACACAACGCGATAAGAATCTCTATCGAGTGGTCCCGCGTCGAGCCTAAAGAAGGCGAGTTCGATGAAAGAGAAATAGAGCATTATAAAAAAGTTATAACATCTCTCAAGGCGCTGGGCATTGAGCCGTTTGTCAGTATCTGGCACTGGTCTATTCCACTCTGGCTGAGGGACAAGGGAGGGTGGGTTAACGGCGGTGTTGTGAGGCACTTTGTCCGGTATTCCAAAAAGATAGTCGGTTCGCTCGGAAAGGATGTTAAGTTCTGGATAACCATAAACGAGCCGGAGATATACTCGAGCGGCCACTATGCGAAAGGATTGTGGCCCCCGGAGAAGAAAAGCCTGATCGACTATCTTTTGGTTCTCCACAACCTGATTAAGGCGCACAGGATTGCCTATAGAGAGATTAAGAGGATCAATCCCGACGCGTGGGTCGGTGTGGCTAAAGACAATATTTATTTCGAGGCGTACCGCAACAGAACCAGAAATCGCGTAACCAAAAGATACGCCGACTGGTGGTGGAACGCCTACTTTTTAAACAAGATAAAAAACTTCCAGGATTTCATAGGTCTGAATCATTATTTCCATAACAGGATAGTTAACGGCGCGGAGAAGGACGAGAACAAAGTAGTTTCCGACCTGGGATGGGAGCTGTATCCCGAGGCGATTTATTTTGTCCTTAAAGACCTGCAAAAGTATGGAAGGCCGATCTATGTTCTGGAAAACGGTTTGGCCGACGCGAGAGACAGGAAAAGAAGCTGGTTCATTATGGAGACCTTAAGGCATGTGAGGCGGGCGATGGACGAAGGAGTGGATGTAAGAGGGTATTTGCACTGGTCTCTTTTGGACAACTTCGAATGGAACAA
>JACWAO010000083.1 GCA_014874305.1 Candidatus Colwelliibacteriota bacterium
CACTGGCTAAAGTATTAAACGTTGATCCCGAGATGATCTTCAACCTGGACAAGGAGATGGAGAAAAGGACCGGCAAGGTCGGAGTTCTGGATAAGGTTTATAAGGATAACTGCGCCGAGATAGAGAAGACGCTTGAAGCGCTCGACTCGGGAGACCGTTCGGCCAATCACGTCAGGAGCGTCTTACGCTCCGCTATTTTAACTAACGAGAAGGAACTCTTAGAGTATCTTAAAAATGTTGAGGGAAAGGATGAGTTTGAAAAGGCGGTTAATCTTTCGAAAAAAATAGCCAGAGTCGAGGAGGGATTATTTCTTAAAAAAGACAGGGCCGAGGGTATATTAAGGAAACGCCCTCCGGAACACTTATTGCAATATCTGGGATTAAAGACTATTGACGAGGTTTTGGCAAAACACGACGTGGCCGAGGTCTTTAGCGCCCTGCGTTTCATAGAAAGCGAGGAGTGGATGCACGAAACATTCGAGGTTGCCTACAGCGGCTTTACGGCGGAAGATTTTGAGGAAAGGGACATAGAGGTAAGGGTTCTGGGGCCGGCCTGGCACGAGATCGCCTTGAAATTCGTCGCCAAAAAACATCATAACGTCAGCCACCTCAAGGAGTTCGGCGTCATCTTCTTGAATCCGGTAAAAGAAAACGTGCCGGGAAAGTTTATGCGGGATTTCTCGTTGTTCCTGCACTACTACCACGAGATAGAGTTCTACTCCAAGCTGTTTAAAAAATACTCGACCGGGGCTGATTTCGCGGAAAGGCTAAAATCACTCCTGCGCGGCGATGTCCCTGAAATATACAAGGCCGAGGCAGGAGAGTGGCTGGTTGTCCAGCGTTATCTTTGGAAAATAAATCCAGAGGACCCGAGGTTGTTTATGCCCAGAGTAAATCCGGAATCCATGCACTGGGCGAGAGGAGAAAGAGATATAACGCAGTATTCCGAGCCGACCAAGATCTTTAATCTTCATCTTTGGCATAATCTCGATTGGGTGGGCGGAATATTCGATGGAGGAAAAGACGAGGTTGTCAGTTTCGACCTCGAGGATAACGCGATGTCGCTGGTTTCTTTTATGGAAGGAAGGAACGAGTCGTTTAATTATCACCAGAGGGAGGCGATGTGGACGAGGATTTTCGAGGAGTTTGTCGGCGGCGACAAGGAGATGGAAAAAATTCTTATCGAGAATTTCGATAAGGGGATCATTAAATTTTAAGCAAACATGAGAACATTACTTGAGTACTTAAAAGAAGCGGAAAACAAGAAAGTCGCGGTTGGTCATTTTAACATTTCCGACTTGGCGGCTTTGAAGGCGATAATCGCGGCGGCGCGCGAGCTTGATGTTCCGATAATGATAGGAACTTCGGAGGGGGAAAGGGAGTTTATCGGGGAATATCAAGCCGCGGCATTGATTAAAAGTCTTCGTGAAGAATTCAATTATCCGGTATTTCTTAATGCCGACCACACCCATTCTTTGGAGAAGGTTAAAATCGCGGCGCAGGCCGGATATGATGAGATACTGTTTGACGGGGGAAAACTGCCGCTTGAGGAGAACATCAAGCAAACCAAGCAGGCGGTGGAGATAGCCAAATCTATTAATCCAAACGTTTATATAGAGGGAGAGCTTGGCTATATCGGCTCCTCGTCGGAAGTGATATCGGCGATACCCGAGGGCGCGGCTGTCAATGAAGTTCAGTTAAC
>JACWAO010000084.1 GCA_014874305.1 Candidatus Colwelliibacteriota bacterium
ACCTGCCCTTACTGTAAGATGGAGAAGGAGTACTTTGATGAGAAGGGAATAAAGTACGAGAATATCATGGTGGATATAAACCAGGAGGCGGCAAAAGAGATGGTAAAAAGAACCGGCCAGATGGGAGTTCCGGTAACTCAGATCGAGTATGACTCTGCCGAGCCGGAGTATGTTGTCGGGTTCGACAAAGAGAGACTCAACAAGCTACTGGAGATTAAGTAAAGATCCCGCCCGGTGTATCAAATCCGAAACTCGTACGGCACAGATTTAAAATTTAAAGTTTGTTTAGGATTTCGAATTTTGTGCTTGAAATTTGTTTAATATGTATAATGTAGGTTAAAGCATGGAAGAGGAAGAGAAAAAAGACGATCTTAATAAAGAAGACCAGATTGAGGAGAAGCTCCTTATGGGGGTTGATGAGGCCCGCGCCCTGCAGGCCGAGATTAATAGTTTAACGAGGGAGCGCGACGAGTACCTGGACGGATGGAAAAGGGCCAAGGCCGATCTGGCTAATTACAAGAGGGACGAGCTTAAAAGATTAGAGGAGATGGCCAGGTTCGGAAATGAGGAGCTTATTAAAGAGCTCCTGACCGTTCTGTCTAATTTAGAGCTAAGCCTTTCCGTTCTCGAGAAAAGCGGCCCTGTTGAAAAAGGAGTATATATGATAAAAAATCAGTTCGAGGATATTTTGCGCAAACAGGGGATAGTAAGAGTGGACGCGTCTCCTGGCATGGCATTCGACCCGACGATTCACGAAGCCTTGTATGGAGCTGAGGGAGGAGATTCGGGGCATATTGCCGAGGAGATAGAGGCGGGATATTTACTGAACGGAAAACTGCTCCGTCCGGCAAAAGTTAAGGTCTTTAAGTAATTAAAACAAAAAACATATGAAGATTTTAGGAATAGATTTAGGAACTACCAATTCAGCTATGGCCGTTATCGAGGGAGGCGAGCCGAAGATACTTGAGAATTCAGAAGGAGCTCGCACCACTCCATCGGTAGTCGCGCTATCCAGGTCCGGAGAAAGGCTGGCGGGTCAGCTTGCGAAAAGGCAGGCGATAACGAATCCTCAGAACACCATCTTCTCGGTTAAGAGGCTTATCGGGCGCAGGTTTGCCGACGAGGAAGTAGCTCAGGACGTTAAGTGGTTGCCTTATGAAACGAGAGAATCGGCGGACAAGGGGGTGGAGATAAAGATGGGAGACAAATGGTACAAGCCGGAGGAGATCTCGGCCATGGTTTTAGCAAAACTCAAAGCGGACGCGGAGGCCAAGCTGGGAGAAAAGGTGGAAGAGGCGGTGATAACCGTTCCGGCATATTTTGACGACTCGCAAAGACAGGCAACGAAGAACACTGGCGAGATAGCCGGACTCAAGGTGCGCCGCATAATAAACGAGCCGACCGCCGCGGCTTTGGCTTACGGATTAAACAAGCAGAAGAACCAGAAGATAGTCGTTTACGACTTCGGCGGGGGAACTTTTGATATCTCCGTTCTCGAGGTCGGGGACGACACTGTCGAGGTGAAGGGAACCGGCGGAGACACGCATCTCGGAGGAGACGACTTCGACAAGAGGATACAGGAGTACCTGGTAGCGGAGTACAAAAAGCAGGAAGGGATAGACATCTCAAAAGACCCGTTGGCGATACAGAGGCTTAAAGAGGCAGTCGAGCGGGCCAAGCACGAACTCTCGACCGCTATGGAAACCGAGGTCAACCTTCCTTATATAAGTTCCGACGCCTCCGGCCCCAAGCACTTCCTTATAAAACTCTCGAGGGCGAAGCTTGAAGAACTGGTCCGCGATTACTTGGACCACTCGATAGAACTTACTAAGCAAACGGTTGAGAAATCCGGATTCAAAATGGATGAGATAGACGAGGTTCTCTTGGTTGGCGGACAAACCAGAATGCCGGCGATACAGGAGGCGGTCAAAAATCTTTTCGGCAAGGAACCGCATCGCGGAATAAATCCGGACGAGGTCGTTGCCATTGGCGCCGCTGTTCAGGCTGGAATACTTCAGGGAGACGTAAAAGACATACTTCTGCTGGACGTAACGCCGCTTTCTCTGGGAATAGAAACCTTGGGAGGAGTGTTTACGAGAGTAATAGAAAAAAACAGCACCATCCCGACCTCGAAAACTCAGATTTTTTCGACCGCCAGCGACAACCAGACCTCGGTAGAAGTGCACGTGCTTCAAGGCGAGCGCGAAATGTCCATCGATAATAAAACCTTGGCAAGATTTATCCTGGACGGAATTCCCCCCGCGCCCCGCGGAGTCCCGCAGGTGGAGGTTACTTTTGACGTTGATGCTAACGGCATTTTAAGCGTCAAGGCCGCGGATAAAGCTACCGGAAAAAGCCAGAGCGTCAGAATAGAGGCTACCACATCGTTATCCAAAGAAGAGGTGGAAAGGCTGAAGCATGAGGCGGAATCTTACGCGGAGGAGGACAGAAAAAAACGGGAGTTAACCGAGATGAAAAACAGGGGAGAAACCCTCGTTTATACCGCCGAGAAAGCCCTTACTGACGTCGGAGACAAAGTTCCGGAAGAGGTCAAGACATCCGTTAAGGAGAAGATCGAGGCGCTTAAAAGCGCGCTAAACGGCGTAGACGGTGAAGCAATAGAAAGGGAAATAAAAAATCTTAACGACGAGATTCAAAAAATAGGCTCTTCAATGTATAATCAAAATAATGCCGGCGGGGAAGCCGAAAACCAAAGTCAAGGCGATGTCTCTCCCCAAGACCCGCAACCGTAATAGTAACTTAAACAGGAGTATCCTGCATGTCCGAAGAAGTAAACCTGCTCAACAAACAAGTTTCCGTTCCGACGGTCCATCCCGTCTCGGCCATTAAGGAGTGGGCGCCGGCCATTAAAACCTTTTTCACAGCCGCCTTTCCGATAGGCCTAGCCTTGTGGAGCGGGTACTTGTTTTATCATGGCGCCGTCGCTTACAGTCTCCTAGTCGCTTTGGGGTTCGTTATCTTCTTCACGCTCCAATCTTTCCTGATTTCCAGTGTTTCCCTGCTTTCCCTCCTGGCGTTGGCCGACGCGGTCTCTTTCGCGCCGTTCTTTTACCAGTCTTTTTCGTCCAAATACGTGCTCGGAGCTTTCGCGATACTGATCGTTCTGCTGTTGTTCGGAGCGCGCTCCACGAAATCCGCCATCAAAGCGTCGGTAAAGATAGTCTTCAGCAGAATAGCCAGCCACTCCATCGACGCCGCGGTCATAGGGCTAACGATATTTTTGAGCACGGTTTATTTCTTCGGCGGGACGTACCGTTTCACCCCGCAATCGATTACCGGATTCGTGGCCCCCGTGGCATCATCGGTTAAGTATTATGACCCAAACCTTGATCTTACCACCTCCACGCAGAACTTTTTGTCAGCGATGGTAAAAAGCCGTCTCCCGAGCAATACTCCGATACCCGAAAGGAGTTCGATAATCCAGCAGGTGGTTTCACAAGTTAACTCCCAGCTTGAAAGTTATGCCGGATCGAATATCGATCTCAGTAAAACCCCGGTGCAGAACATCTCCATTGTCCTGGCTAATAAGATTTCCTCGCTGAGTTCGAAAACGAAGATAGCCTTAAACGCAATTCTTGTCATAGCCATCCTGCTTTCTGTAAAAGGCGTGAGCTTCATTCTTTACCCCATAATTTCTGTTTTTACCTTCATCTTGTTCCAACTCCTCATAGCTGTTAATTTTGCTTTCATGCGGTATACTCAGACCAGCAAAGAAAGCATTTCCTTGGAGTAAAAAAGCAATATATGCGCGATTATTATCAAATTTTAGGTATCTCTCGTGATGCCTCCTCAGACGACATTAAAAAGGCTTTCCGCCGGCTGGCGCATAAGTACCATCCGGACAAAAGCGGCGGCGATGCCAGTAAGTTTAAGGAGATAAACGAGGCGTACCAGGTTCTTTCCAACCCGGAGAAGAAAAAACAATACGACCAGTTCGGCCGCGTGTTTGATGGCGCGAGCGGGCAGGGGTTTGGGGGGCAGAACGGATTCGGATTCGGCGGATTCCCCGGATCAGGTTCTCCTTTCGAATGGAATGTAAATTTCGACGGCGGAGACGGCAGTGGAGACCTGGGTGATATTTTTGACGCTTTTTTTGAAGGATTGGGAGTTAAGCCCAAAAGGAGAAGTTACCGCCGCGGATCGGACTTGGAAGTTCCTGTCGCCATTACTCTCGAGGAAGCGAAAACCGGAAAGAAGATAGAGCTCGAATACCAGACACAAATAAAATGCGAGTCCTGCGAAGGATACGGGTATGATATGAAAGCCGGCCAGACCAAGTGCGCCCATTGCAACGGGAGAGGGGAGGTACAGGAAGCGCACAGCACCTTCTTCGGCAATTTTAACAGGGTGGTTGCCTGCAAATACTGCAGAGGAACCGGAGAGATTCCCAACAAGATATGCGATGTCTGTAAAGGGGAGGGCAGGATAGCTGGCAAGAAAAAAGTTGCCGTGGATATAAGACAGGGTGTCCAAAGCGGCCAGATAATAAAGATAAAAGGCATAGGGGAAGCCGGTGAAAGGAACGCCGACGCGGGAGACCTGTACGTGCGGGTTGTTGTAAAGCCTCATCCGGAGTTCAGTCGCGAGGGAAACAATCTTGTGAGGAAACTGAGGGTGGATATTGCGGACATCCTTCTCGGCAAAGAAATTAAAACAAAGAATCTTTTAGGAAAAGAGATCGGGTTTAAAATAAACCCGGGTTCTGTTATAACCGATGAGATACGCGTAAAAGGCGAGGGGATGACGCAGGCGGGGGATTTGATCTTAAAGATGGAGATACAAACCCCGAAGCGATTGAGCGCCAAAGCGCGTAAATTGCTCGAGGAACTTGAAAAAACATTAAAAGACGAATAAAGTTAATTGGCGCGGCATACGGCCCTGCCTACCCCCTATAGCTCAGTTGGTAGAGCACCTGCCTTTTAAGCAGTGGGTCCCAGGTTCGAGTCCTGGTGGGGGGACAGGCACATATTTAATCACAGGCACATGAAAGGTTTTCAGGCTAATCTAATTATTCTGTTGTTGATACTTTCCTTGGGAGTACTTGGGGCGTTTTTCGTTTATCCGCAAAATCTAGGAGCCAAAGTTCTTCCCTGGCGTCTTGGACTTGATGTTGCTGGCGGAACCACGCTGGTTTATAAAGTTGATCTCACGGGCGTCAGCCCCAGCGAGTACGGTTCGGTGATGACCGGACTGCAGAATGTCATAGAGCGGAGGATCAATCTTTACGGAGTTTCCGAGCCGAATGTCAGCGTCGCCAGCCAGAACAGACAGTACGAACTTTTAGTCGAACTTCCTGGCGTCAAGGATTTGAAACAGGCGGTTGACCAAATCGGAGCCACGCCGGTTCTCGATTTCCGTCTGGCCGAGGCCAACAGCGCGTCAAGCACAAGCGCGAGCTCCAGCGCCTACTCCTATATTCCGACCGGGATAACCGGAAGATATATGACTAGCGCCTCCCTGAACTTCGACCAGTTTAACAG
>JACWAO010000085.1 GCA_014874305.1 Candidatus Colwelliibacteriota bacterium
AGCAATAATCTGGAGCTGGTAAAAGAATCGAGAAAGGCGTCCGAAGAAACCTTGAAATCTAGTCCATCGTTAAAGGACTTCCATCCGCTCAAGGAACGGCTCAATTCCTTCTCCCACGAGATTCATTTGGAATAAGGTTACGGCCACACATATCCGGGGAAGTAATCTCTCCTCGTATTCTCCTGCGGAATTTCAAGATCCAAGAAAGTTTTTTCAAACGCCTCAACCATCGGCTCCGGACCTGATACATAAAAGATCGGTGACTTCAAATCCGGCGCGGCGGAGCGGATCGCTTCGGCGTCGACATGCTTATCCCCGATAAAATATCTTATCTCAAACTCCGGATGCCTTTTAGCGACTTCCTCCAATTCTTCCTTAAAAACAATGTTCTCATCCTTGTTGCCATATAACATCTTGCCTTTTATCTTCGCGCCCTTATTATCCAGATCAAGTATTATCGAACGGTACGGCGTTACGCCTATCCCTCCGGCGATAAAGACGTATTCCCTGTCCGGCTCGTCTATTATGAAATCCCCCTCCGAACCCTTAGCTTCAACCTCCTCCCCCGGCTTCATCGCGAACAAGCGTTTCTTGAACGATGACGCCTTGTCTCCCGCGAAGCGGGTGGTAAGCATTATGTGTTTCTCAAACGGAGCGCTCGAAATCGTAAACCATCTCTCGTCCCCGCGATTATCGGTATTTTCGTGCGGCAGTTTATAGAACATATACTCCCCCGCCTTCCACTCAAGAGGTGCATCCGGTTCAAAGATAAACGAGGTCGCGTCGCCAGCTTCTTTTTTAGTGGTTAAGAGTTTTAACTGCATATAGAGATTATACCACTTCGTTTCACCTAAGTTCTGGTTTAAAACAAGAAAATCTCACAAAATTCCTACAAGAAATTTTCTAAAACCACTCGGTTTTAGTATTTCTTCTTTCGCCTTTTCCTACAAAAAGCGGAAGGGACAAAACTTAAATACGCGGTACTATTGGATTATTTTTCATCTAAATCTCCAAAGCGGAGGCGAGAGGATTCGAACCTCTGAGGCCTTTCAGCCTATTCGCTTTCCAAGCGAACGCACTAGACCACTATGCGACGCCTCCGCTTTAGAGATTTATAAAATTTGCAAACCAATTGAGTATAGTCCCGAACCCTTCCGCTTTAAACGGGATTGCGATTTGTTACTAAAAATTCTACGCTCTCTCAAATTTTTAGACAAATCGGGAACAAGCGCGCGCCAGTGTTTCAGGTCATCTTGAATGTTAATAAAGGATCCTCCGTTGTCATCCTGAGTCCGCCGGCTAGCGGACGAAGGGTCTACGAACGCAGATTCTTCGGTTGTGCCTCAGAATGACGCAAACGTAACACGTCATCCCGAATCCGCTTCCGCCAGCTACTTGCGTAGGCAAGCGACCAGCGGATAAGAATAACAGCTAACGAAAACAGACTAATTTATCTGGCTGAATTTTACAACCTGGTTCTTGCCGGTCGTCTTCGCGACATACATCGCTTTGTCCGCCTTTTTTATAAGACTCTCCAAGCCGTCTCGCCGTTTAAACTCCGCCGCGCCAAAGCTTGCGGAAAGCAACATCTTCTTGTTCTTGAACTTCAAAGTTTGGGTTTCTATCTCTTGCCTCAGGTGCTCGGCCACGAAAGCGCTGTCGTTTTCATTGGCCCCCAGAAGCGCTATTACAAACTCCTCTCCTCCCCAGCGCCCGACAAAATCGCTTTGTCGGACATGGCTTTCCAAAGTTTTAGCCACTGCTTTAAGAGCGGCATCCCCAGCGTCATGCCCGTAAGTATCGTTTAGCTTCTTGAAGTTATCGATGTCGAGCATTATGAAGCCCAGCGCGGTCAGACTGAATTTTGACTTCGATCTGCCGTGCGTCCGCTCTTTCTCGATAGCCGCCATCATCCTTTCCACCTCCTCCGTAAAGCCGCGTCTGTTAAAAACTCCCGTTAAGGGATCTTTATAAACAAGATGTTTAAGAACGGTTATCTCTTTCTTTAGCCGTAAAACCTCGGCCGAGACAGGCTTACTCATAGAACTCATATAAATCTCGGATCTAGGAAACTTTTTCTCCCCCTTCCGTGTTATCTACAAATTCTGCCGCCTCGTTCCTAAAGCTCGCCACTTCTTTCTCAACCAGTTCGTCGAAATTAGGAATTTTCTGACTCAAGAACTCGGAAATCGCGTCCCCCGTAACCCCCTCCGAACTAAGCAGTTTCTCAAAAGCATCCTGATCCGCCTCGCTTAAAGAGTCCAGAGAATTCACGATTATATTCTGGAAGATTATCTTGCTAATACTCTCCACGGCTCTTTCCTGCGCCTCCTCGGGAAGCGCATCCAATCCTAATCCCTTTATGACGTTTTGTTTTATCCCCTGATCCATTGATTTATTATTTTATTATAGACCTTTACTTTCCTGCCTGCGACGCCTTTTCATAAGCGGTTTGCAAAGCGTGCTGAATATTCGCGACACTTGTATTATTAATCTTAGCCGCCTCGTTTATCCAGGATGTATTACCCATAGCCGCTTTTATAGCCGCCGCGTTAGCATGCCCCGATGTAATATACTGGAACAACTCCTTAACATTAGCAACATTTAAAGCCTGCTCCAAGATGTCATGCATCTTGTCCGGAGAAACGTTCTGAAGGTCGGCCAACTGATGAATCCAGCCCGGAGAAGCCAGCGTCTGTTCGATATCCACACTGCGCAACTGTCCTGCGTCAAGCTGTTTCAACCACTCCTGGGTGCTGATGGATTTGGTTAAAGCATCCTCAAGTGTTTTCTGCATCTCTGTCGGCGGAACGCCTTTAATTACAGCCAATCTGTCAACCCATTCCTTACTGCCCAACGCGGTTGTTATATCCGCCGACTTAAGAGTCCCATTGTCCAGCTTGCCTAGCCACTCCTGGGTATGGACGGACAACGGCAGAGCGGTCTCAAGCGCCTTCTGCATCTCGACCGGCGAGACGCCATTAACCTGCGCCAGATGATCGATCATCTGCTGGTTGCTTAAAGCCGAAGAAATATCGAACGGTTTAAGAGTTTCATTATTTAGCTGAGACAGCCAGCTCTCGTACGAAATCGGGGCTGATGCACCGACTCCCTCGACAGCCGCCGGAGCAGCAGTGCCAGCCACATGGAGAGCTGGGGCGTCAACCACGTGAGGGACGGCGGCACCAGTCGTCTCACTTAGTCTCTGTCCCGCCTCCGCGACCGAAGGTAGGGGTTGTCCAGGAAACTTCACCGCAAACTGGTTCAAGACCTCGTTATTATGCATAATATTCTGCACATCGGCTTGGGATAATCCTTCCGCCCTTAACGCCGTCTCATGCAACCACGTCTGTCCGCCCGGCGTCGCGAACAACTCGGATAAATCCATCTTGCCGTCAACTATATATTTAGACGGGTCGGCAACAACCCTGTCCTTTATGGCATCTATATAATAAGTCTTAGCGGCGGCGAGGTGCTGTGTGAGCGCGTCTCCATGCAATCCGCTTGCTTCTAACTGACTTTGCAACGCGTCAAACTGTTTCGTACTCTGAAGCACATCCGAGACCTTGTTCCATACCGACTCGCCGTCCATCGGCTGTATGTACTCGCTTGGGGTAAATACTTCGCTTGGCGGCGTAACGACGCCTGTCGCGTGTTCCGCCGGGCCCGGTGGAAGGTTGGACCCGTGGTGGGGAATATTGTGCCCGGCAAAAGTCGGATGGAAATGTTCGGCAACGGACGTCTCAGCGTGACCAGCCGCATTTTTAACATCGAGCGCGGCGCCATGCAAAGCCGCCTCTCCCTGAGTAAGATGCAGAGCCTTAGCCACGGCATCGGTATGATGACCTAAGAGAAATGACGTTGCTACTCCAGCGCCAACCTGCGCCGCGAGCACGCCAATCCTTCTTCTCTTTTCTCGCTGTTCGGCCAAAGTTCTCATCTCCGCGTACTCCTGCTGTGCTTTTATAAACTCCTCAACGGATACGGGATTAAACTTCGAAGTCATTTGACGCTCCTGATACGCCAATCCCTTCTTTTCCCCGCCAAAAACCTTGTCCCAAGTCTTTAATCCCAGTTCCGCGGAAACTCTGGCCCCAACCGAAGCTCCTCCGCTTATGTACCGGCGCATAACGATACCTCCGCCGAAGATTAAGCCGGCCGGAACGGAAGCTATAGCTCCGGTCCCTACACCTATAACCAGAGAGACGCCGGTTGAGATAGCCAACCTCTTCCATTTCGGCTGGCGCATCCACCAGTTCACCGCTTTCTGCAGAACGCCTTTCTCTTTCGGAGGGAAAGTCTCGATATCCTTATCCTGCGACCGCTCGTACTCCTTTATAAAATACTCGTTAAACAGCTCTGCTTTATACGCCTTAAGCTTATTCTCCTTGTCGGGATCGCTTTCTAACTCATGACTCCTGGCCTCTATTAATGAAGAAACGTGTTGGGCTACTAATCCATAGTGTGAGTTTTTGCTCGCCTCGGCAGTTTTTAATAAACCACCCAACTCCTCATCGCTCTTTTTCTCCCTCTTGCCAGTGCGATACGCGACATAAGCGGCGGATTGATTTTTACGCACTTCTTCAACCAACTTTTCATAATCAACTTTTTTCTCCTTACCCGCACCTTTTTCCTCGCGCCCACCAGCTTCCTTATCAAGTCCAGCAAGTTCGGCTTCCAATTTCGTTTGTTTTGCTTTAAGATCCGCGGTAACGTACGAAGCTTTCCCTATCTCTTCCAGCTCAGACTCTACCTC
>JACWAO010000001.1 GCA_014874305.1 Candidatus Colwelliibacteriota bacterium
CAGTCCGGAGGCCGCGGTCAGTACGGCCACGTCCGGCTTAGATTAAAAGCGCTGGAACGGGGCGGCGGATTCGAGTTTATAAACGCGATCAGGGGAGGAGTAATACCGCAGGAGTTTATACCCGCGGTGGAGAAGGGCGTGAAAGAGGCGGTAGACAAAGGTGTTGTCGCCGGATACAGAATGGTTGATCTTCAGGCTACCTTATACGACGGATCGTTCCACGAGGTGGACTCCTCGGAAGTAGCCTTCAAGATAGCCGCGTCGATGGCTTTCCAGGAAGCCGCGAAACGCGCCGGCGCCTACGTCTTGGAGCCGATAATGAAAGTCCAGGTCCTTATTCCAGCCGATTTCTTGGGAGACGTTACCGGCGATATTTCTTCGAAGAGAGGCAGAATAGAGTTGATGAGCGACAGGGGGAACATCAAGGTTGTTGACGCAAATATTCCTCTTTCCGAAATGTTCGGATACGCCACGAAATTGCGCTCTATATCCCAGGGAAGAGGCGTGTTCAGCATGGAGTTCAGCCATTACGAACAGGTTCCCAAGAATATCGAACAGGAGATAGTCGAAGGGAAAAGATAGGCGGTTTTGTGTTGACACAAGAAAGGTGTTAATATATCTTAAACAAGTCGATTTTAAAGCTTAATCAAAACAAAAGCTCGTAAAAAAATAAAAAAACATGGCGGAAAAAGAAAAGTTTTCACGAACTAAGCCGCATGTTAACGTGGGTACTATTGGCCACATCGATCATGGCAAGACCACGCTCACGGCGGCCATAACCCACGTACTTCACTTAAAGGGGTGGGCGAAGAAGGAGGAAAGAGTCGATCAGATAGACAACGCTCCGGAGGAAAAGGCGAGGGGAATCACCATCGCTCTGCATCACTCCGAGTATGAGTCGGAGAAGCGCCACTACGCGCACATCGACGCTCCGGGTCACGCCGACTACATTAAGAACATGATTACCGGCGCCGCCCAGATGGACGGAGCGATACTCGTGGTATCGGCCGCTGACGGCCCGATGCCTCAGACCAGAGAGCACGTTCTTTTGGCTCACCAGGTCGGAGTCCCGGCCATAATCGTTTTCCTTAACAAGGTGGATATGGTTGACGATAAGGAGCTTGTTGACTTAGTCGAGGCCGAGGTCCGCGAACTCTTAAAGAAGTATGAGTTCCCGGGAGACGAGGTGCCGGTAGTCAGGGGATCGGCTTTGAAGGCGCTTGAAACAACGTCTGCCGATGATCCTGCCGCTCAGCCTATTTTAGAGCTTGTTAAGTACTTGGACGAGTACATTCCGGAGCCGAAGAGGGACACCGATAAGCCGTTTCTTATGCCTATCGAGGACGTATTCTCTATCGAAGGACGGGGAACCGTCGTTACAGGGAAGATCGAAAGAGGTTCCGTTAAGGTCAACGATGAAATTGAAATCATCGGTCTTAAACCGACACAGAAAACGGTTGTTACCGGAATCGAGATGTTTAACAAGATGCTCGACGAGGGTATAGCCGGAGACAATGTCGGAATCTTATTGCGCGGCTTGAAAAAAGAAGACGTTCAGCGCGGGCAGGTTGTCGCTAAGCCGGGAGCTATCACTCCGCACACCGAATTCGAGGCTGAGGTCTATATCTTAAGCAAGGAGGAGGGCGGCAGGCACACACCGGTCTTTAATGGCTATAAACCGCAGTTCTACATTCGCACCACCGACGTTACCGGAGAGGTAACTTTGGCCGAGGGCGTGGAGATGGTTATGCCTGGAGACACCGTTAAGTTCAGCGTTAAATTAATCTCTCCGATCGCGCTCGACGAAAAACAGAGGTTTGCTATCCGCGAAGGAGGCCACACTGTTGGAGCTGGAGTTGTAAGCAAGATAATTAAATAGTTTAAATGGCTAAGGGGGAAGAAAAAAACGACAGGCTGAGACTTCGCATTAAGTCTTATGATCACCGCTTGGTGGATAATTCCTGCCGGCAGATAGTTGATACGCTTCACAGGTACAGCGCGGAGATAGTAGGCCCGATACCTTTGCCTACCGAGTTTCGCCGGTACACCGTGAACCGCTCCACTTTCGTCCATAAGACCTCAAGGGAGCAGTTCGAAATGAGGATTCATAAGAGGCTTATCGATATCCTAAATCCTAGCCAAAAGCTGATGGAATCTCTAAGTGAACTGAATCTTCCCGCGGGGGTTGATGTGGAGATAAAAATGGCGTAGAATAGGTGGCATAGGGATAGAGCACAAGGAGACTAAAACAACCGAGGCTATCCCCGGTTGTTTTAGTTTAGGAAGAGACTTGCTCTGAGCGAATAAAGATGACCAAGATTAAAGGGAAAAAATTAAGAATGAGCCAGATGTACCGCGATGGAGCAGTTATCGCGGTAACTCCTGTTAAAGTTGTGAGCGTGGACAACGGCGATTCTTCCGATCTTGGAATATCCGTTGGAGACAAGGTCAAGGTGCGCGGAGTTTCCAAGGGGAAGGGATTTCAGGGAGTGGTTAAAAGGCACGGCTTTCACGGAGGTCCCAAGACTCACGGCCAGAAAAACCGCTGGAGAGCTCCGGGCTCAATCGGCAGTACGGCTCCTCAGCACGTTTTCCCGGGAAAAAGAATGGCCGGAAGAATGGGAGGAGACAACGTAACCGTCTCCAACTTAAAAGTTGTCGAGCTGGACGAAAAAAACAAAATAGTTTATCTGGGCGGAGCGGTTCCGGGAATCCCCGGTGGACTGATAAGCGTACAAAAATAAGACACCTGTAACATGAAGCTGGATGTTTATAATAAAACCGGAGAAGTAGTGGGAAACGTGGAGGCTCCTGACCGCGTTTTTAACCGTAAGTGGAACTCTGATCTGGTTAACCAGGCTTTGCGCGCGCAGGAAAATAACAGTCGCCAGAATCTGGCTCATGCTAAGACGAGAAGCGAGGTCTCGGGCGGAGGACGCAAGCCGTGGAGACAGAAGCACACCGGACGCTCCCGCCAGGGATCGAGTCGGTCTCCGATCTGGGTGCATGGCGGAGTAGCCCACGGCCCAACCAAGGAGAAAGATTATTCCGTAAAGCTCAACAAGAAAATGCGCCAAGCCGCCATATTTTCCCTTCTTTCTAAAAAACTCGCGGACGGAGAACTCAAGGTTATCGACTCCCTTGATCTAGGGGAAAAAACCAAGTTGGCGCACTCCTTCCTTACGTCGTTTTTCAATAAGATAGGACGGGACGGAAAGAAGGTAAGCGTTTTACTCATACCAAACAGCGAGAACAGGGTGATATATCGCGCGGCGAGAAACATTCCGTCGGTTAAAAGCCTGGATCCGATTTCCATTAATGTCTATGATTTGCTAAGATACCGCGATGTGCTTTTGGATAAGGAATCGATTTCGGTAATATCTAAACACTACAATGCCGGCAAATAAACTTTTAATTAAATATCCGGTCATAAGCGAGAAGGCCGTAGCCCGCACCGAGTCCGGAAAGTACACCTTTCTGGTCGACAACGGGTCGAATAAGAGCGAGCTTAAAAAAGCCGTTGAAGAAACGTATAAAGTTACGGTAACCGGAGTTAATATCGTGCGTATTAAAAGCGGAAAGAGAAACATAAAGAAGGCGGTTGTGTCTCTTAAAGCCGGAGACAAGATAAATATCGAATCATAACCATGAAACGCAACAAGCCCACAACCCCGTCAAGAAGGCATATGACCTATCCGGACTTCTCATCATTGAGCGGGATTAAGCCGTTAAAAAACCGGCTTATATCTCTGCAGTCTCATGCCGGACGCAACAACAGGGGCAGGATCACCGTGCGCCATCAGGGCGGCGGGGTGAAAAAGATGTACAGGGTGATAGACTTCAAGCAAAACAAACTTGGGGTTTCTGGCAGGATAGAGGCGCTGGAATACGATCCATACCGCACGGCGTTTATTATGCGCGTAGTTTATAAAGACGGAGATCGCCGCTATCATTTGGCCCCCAATGGAGTAAAAGTCGGAGATCAAATCATAGCCGGAGACGCCGCCGCCCTTACCGCGGGAAACCGGGTTCAGCTCAAGAACATCCCCGTGGGTTACTCGGTCTTCAATGTCGAGCTTAACCCGGGTAGAGGCGGACAGATAATAAGAAGCGCCGGAAGCTCGGCGATGGTTTTGGCTCAGGAGGACGGATACACTCATTTAAAACTTCCCTCAGGGGAGGTGCGTAGAGTTCTTTGGGGGAATCTTGCTTCTTTAGGCAAGGTTTCTAACGAGGACAACAAACTTGTAAACCTAGGGAAGGCCGGAAGAGTCAGGCATATGGGCGTAAGGCCGACAGTGAGAGGAACCGCTATGAATCCGGTAGACCATCCTTACGGAGGAGGAGAAGGAAAACAGCCGAGAGGAACCAAACGTCCTAAAACGATCTGGGGAAAGGTTACCGGCGGACGCAAAACCAGAAAGAAACAGAAATGGTCCAATAGTCTTATAGTTTCCCGCCGCGCCAGGAAGAAGAAGAAATAATAAATAAAAGATTATGAGCAGAGCTTCAAAAAAAGGTCCATACATAGATCCGCGCCTATTGAAAAAAATAGAGGGATTAAAGCCGGGAGAAAGAACGGTTATTAAAACCTGGTCCCGCAGTTCGGAAATCTCTCCCGAGATGATAGGCTTTACTTTCGGCGTCCATAACGGGAAGGATTTTATTTCCGTTTTAGTCACCGAAGAGATGGTTGGACATCGTCTTGGAGAATTCTCCTTAACAAGAAAGTTCGTCAAACACGGCGGAAAGATACAGAAAGAGCTGGAAGCCAAGGCTAAAGCCGCGGAGTCCACTGCCGCTAAGAAATAAAAATCATGACCTCAGCCAAAGCCATATTAAAAAACCTGGATATTGCTCCGCGTAAGACGCGCAAAGTCGCCGATTTAATTCGCGGATTGACGGTAAATGAAGCCCTGGCTCAGCTTGAGGTTAATTCTTTGCGCGGAGCCGGTCCTATAATAAAACTTCTCTACTCCGCGGTCGCGAACGCCAAGAACGCCAAATTAGACGAAGCCAAGCTTTACGTAAAAGAGATTTACGTGGACAAGGGCATTATGCTTAAGCGTTACCTTCCGAGAGCGCAGGGCAGAGCCACCCCGATACAAAAGAAGCGCAGTCACATCACGCTAATATTGGGAGAATTGGAAAACGCGAAGCGGAAATTCGTTTTTCATCGCGTGAGCAAGAAGACAAAACAGTCCATGGCTAAAGAAACCAAGGCTAAGGACAAATCCAAACCGCCTAAAGACACAGAGGCCAAGCCTAAGGAGGAAAAAGCAGTGGAATCCGCGCCAACCCGCCGCCGGATATTCAGGAGAAAAGCCATTTAATAATTATGAGCAGAAGAATAAAACCAAACGCATATAGATTAGGAATTTCCAAGCCGTGGGACACGCGCTGGATTACCAGTAAGCGCAATTTTGCCTTATGGCTTGAGGAAGATGAAAAAATAAGAGCGGCTATTTTTAAAAAGATAGGCCAGGCTGGAATAGCCAGGATAGAGATAGAGCGAACTCCCGACAAATACAAGGTTTTTATAAAAGCCAGCAGGCCGGGACTTATAATCGGACGCGGCGGAAAGGGGGTGGAAGACTTGACTAAAACTCTGGAAAAAGCTATCAAATCTAAGGTTGCTTTAAACTTAAGCGTCGAGGAGCTGAAGAGAACCGAAACCTCGGCTGCGGTTGTCGCGCAAAACATTGCGTGGGACTTGGAAAAGCGTTTCAAGTTCAGAAGAACGATAAAAAAACACCTCGATTCTCTTAAGCAGAATCGCGAAGTTAAGGGAGCGAAAATAGCGGTTTCCGGCAGGCTGGATGGAAACGAAATAGCCCGCGCGGAAGCGTTATCAACCGGCAAACTGCCTCTTTCTACTCTGCGTTCGGATATTGATTACGGAGAGGCGACCGCTTTCACGACCGCGGGCACGGTTGGTATTAAAGTTTGGATTTACCGCGGAGAAATTTTTGAGAACAAAAGCAATAAATAAAACCCATGCTTATTCCTAAAAAGGTCAAACATAGAAAATGGCAGAAGGGTCGTTCGCGCGGCAGGAAGGTAGACACGCGCGGATGTTATTTGGCTTTTGGAACGTACGGTCTGCAAGCCACCGAGCCGTCATGGCTTAAATCCAACCAGATAGAAGCGGCCCGCCGCACTGTTACCAACTTCGTGAAAAGGGAGGGAAAGGTTTGGATAAGGGTCTTTCCGGATAAGCCGGTTACGAAAAGGCCGCCAGAGGTTACGATGGGAGGAGGCAAGGGAGCCGTTGATCACTATGTTTTTCCGGTAAGACCGGGAAGAGTTATACTGGAAATGGATGGCGTGAAAGAAGAAGTCGCGAGACGCGCCTTGACGCTTGCTGGGCACAAGCTTCCGTTTAAGACGAAAATCCTTGTTAAATAGCGGATTAAAGTTATGAAAAAGAGCGATATCCAAAAATTAAAAGAAAAAACGGTGTCCGACCTGGAGAAGGAGTTGGTTTCTACCCGCGAGAAAATCGCCGAGTTTAGAATCAGTATTTACCGCGGCAAGCAGAATGTTATAAAAGATTTCCGCGAAGCCAGGAAAAAATTTGCCAGGATTTTGACTTTCATAAACCAGAACAAAAATGCCGGAAAATAAAGTAAAAATAAAAAAGAATCTCGAAGGAACGGTTGTTTCCGACAAGATGGCTAAAACCGTCGTCGTTTTGGTTGAGCGCATGAAGCTTGCCCCGAAGTACAGGAAGTACCACAAGGCATCTACGAAGTTTAAGGCTCATGATGAAGGCGGGGAGTATCATATTGGAGACAGGGTTTTAATAGAGGAAACCCGCCCGTTGTCTAAGGACAAAAAATGGAAGGTTGTGAAACTGTTGGCTAAAAAAGCAGAGGGGGCGGCTAGTAGCGAAGCCGACCTTCCCGCTGATCATTCTGAGTCTGGGATGAGGAATATCGACGACAACACTCAGGATAACAATGCTGGGGCGGAGGATGATGTCGCTAAGGAAACTAACTAATTACCATGATACAGGAACGATCAATTTTAAATGTTGCCGATAATTCTGGAGCCAGACTGGTAAGATGTTTTAGAATACTTGGCGGCAGGAAGAAGTCTGCTGGAATAGGTGATATAATCGTTGTTTCCGTCCAGACAGCGGAGCCGAGAAAACCCGTGAAGAAAAAGGATATAGTTAGAGCCGTCATAGTACGGACCAAGACGCCCTTGCGCAGGAAAGACGGAAGTTATGTTAGATTCGATGAAAATGCCGTTGTCTTAGTCGACAAAAAAGAGCCTAAGGCCACTAGAATTTTTGGTCCGGTTCCTAGAGAGCTTAAGGAAAAGGGGTACGATAAAGTCGTCTCTTTAGCCGAAGAAATAGTCTAGTTTCCATGAAGATAAAAAAGAACGACAAGGTGATGATAATGAAAGGTAAGGATCGGGGAAAAACCGGAAAGGTTTCAGCCGTCCTTAATGAAAGCCGTGTTTTAATCGACGGGCTTAATGTTTTTAAGAAAAGCATCAGGCCAAGAACCGCGGAAGGAAAAGGAGAGACGATTTCCATATCAAAATCCGTCGCCGCCTCGAACGTTCAGATCGTCTGCTCTTCATGCGGAAAGCCGACGAGGGTGGGATATGCGATAGATCCAAAAAGTCACGCGAAAAACAGAATTTGTAAAAAATGCAAAACCTCTCTCTAGAAAAAATAGTTGTTTCCGTTGGTTTAGGGCGGGCCAGGACAAGCCCTCAGTTTGAGGATAAAATTTTACCCGACATCTCAAAAGAACTGGAAGAAATAACCGGACAGAAATCGTCCATTAGAAAAGCGAAGAAATCAATCGCTGGCTTCAAGGTTAGAGAAGGAGACATAGTGGGATTAACCGTAACATTGCGCGGAAAGAGAATGAAGGACTTCTTAGGCAAGCTTGCCGGCGTCGTTCTGCCCCGGATGCGCGATTTCCGCGGGTTAGATTTGAAAAATATCGACTCCTCTGGTAATCTAACAATCGGCATAAGAGAACACGTGATATTTCCTGAGATTAATCAGGATACTAGCCGTGTTGCTTTTGGTTTGGAAATTACGCTTGTCTCTACTGCTAAAAACAAGGAAGAAGGGGCGGAGTTTTATAAGTCCCTTGGTATTCCTTTTAAGAAATAAAATGGCCAAGAAATCCGTAGTAGCTCGCTCTAAGAAAAAACCGAAATTTTCCACCAGGGAAGTTCGGCGTTGTTTCCGTTGCGGACGCAAGCGCGGCTATATAAGGGATTTCGGAATATGCCGTATTTGTTTCAGAGAAATGGCAAGCGCTGGGAAAATACCCGGTGTTAAGAAGGCAAGCTGGTAAAAAAATGTATTTAAACACGTTAACCATAATTAAAAACGGTCTGGAGAGGAAATTTGAGAAAGTCAAAGTTCCTTATTCTAAGAATGATCTGGCGGTTTTGGAACTGCTGTCCAAGCGCGGTTATGTGGATTCCGTCTCCCGCAAAGGACGCGGAGTTAAGAGGATTATCGAAGTAAAGTTGAAATATAACAACGACAACCCGCAGATATCGGGGATAAAATTTATTTCCAGACCATCGCGCAGGATATACGTCGGATATAAGGATTTAAGAAAATCGCGCCAGGGACATGGACACTTTATTTTATCGACACCGGGCGGCGTTAAGGATGGATACGAAGCCAGAAAAGATAAAGTCGGAGGAGAACTTCTTTTTGAAATTTGGTAATATGTCTAAAATAGGAAAAAAGCCAATCGCAATAGAGAACGGAGTATCGGCCAAAATAGACGGCGATACCGTGGAGATTTCAGGGAAGAACTCCGTTTTAAAGGTGCGCGTCTTGCCGTGGACCTCCATCTCCATGGAAAACGGAGAGCTGGTCATAAGTCCGCTTAGCAAGAACAAGCAGGCCCGCAGTAACTGGGGAACGATGCGCGCCTTACTGCAGAACGCGATAACCGGCGCGGCGCAAGACTTCATAAAAGAGCTTATTATAGAAGGAGTAGGATACCGCGCGGATGTTTCTGGCGGCAGTCTAAACCTTAACCTTGGTTACTCTCATCCGGTAAAATTCCTCGTTCCCGATGGCATTAAGATAGAAGTTGTAAAGAACACCTTGAAAATCTCGGGCGCCGACAAGGCCTTGGTGGGACAGGTTGCCGCTAAAATAAGAAGTTTCCGCAAGCCGGAACCGTACAACGGCAAAGGGATACGCTACAGCACAGAGGTGATAAGAAGAAAAGCCGGAAAGAAAGCCGCTAGCGGAGCAGCGAAGTAGGTGAGATAAAACAACATGCGAATCCAACATCTTAACTTAAGGAAGAAAAGAAGAGCGGCAAGAGTGCGCGCCAGAATAGTTATAGTAAGCGAAAGACCGCGCCTTTCCGTTTTTAGGAGCAACAGCCACCTGTATGCTCAGCTTATAGACGACAAGCAGGGAAAAACGCTGGTTTCCGCCTCTACCCTGGAACTGGCCAAAGAGAAGAAAAACAAGACGGTAAAAGCCGCTTTACTCGGTGATCTGCTCGCGAGCAAGGCTAAAAAAGCCGGCATAACGAAAGTCGTGTTCGACCGCGGCTTTTACAAGTATCATGGACGGGTGAAGGCGCTCGCGGAAAGCCTGCGTAACTCTGGAATAACGATATGATGAACGACAATTTAAACAGAAAAGAAAACTTTAACGAGGAGGTCCTTGATCTGCGCCGCGTTACCCGCGTCGTCGCCGGAGGCAAGAGATTCCGCTTTCGCGCCACCGTTGTCATAGGAGACGGCAACGGCCGCGTGGGAATAGGAGTAGCCAAGGGAAGCGATGTCGAGCAGGCGGTTGGCAAGGGAAGAGTCCAGGCCAAAAAAAATCTCATAAAGATAAAGATGAAAGACAGGACGATCTCGCGCGAGGTCGAGGCCAAGTTCAGCGCCGCGAAAGTTCTAATAAAACCATCGGCGGCCGGCAAGGGTCTTACCGCTGGCGGCGCGGTGCGCGTTGTTCTAAAATTAGCCGGAGTGCAGGACGCCACAGCCAAGTGTTTGGGAACCACGACTAACAAGCTTACCAACGCCTTGGCGGCGGTTAAAGCGTTGAGTCAGCTTAAAGCACAAGACAACTAATATGCAGCTTCACGAACTTTCCCCGTTACATAAAAATAAGGAAGAAAAAAGAATCGGCCGTGGCGGAAAACGCGGAACTTTTTCCGGGCGTGGCACAAAGGGTCAAAGAGCCAGAGCCGGCCATCGCATCCGCCCGGCGGAGCGCGATTTGATACAGCATATGCCAAAACTCCGCGGAACCCGCAATAAAGGCGTTGCGAGAAGAAAGAAACTGGCTGAAAAAGCGGCTAGGTCAAAGGTCAGGGCGGCTAAGAAAGAAAGTAAATAAGGCAAGCAATGAATAATCGCCTTTCATTGTTGCTAAAAGATAAGGATCTCCGGAACAAGATTCTTGTTATCACTCTTATCTTCGCGGTCTTCAGGATCTTGGCCGCTATTCCTATCCCAGGCGTTAACATTCAGGCGTTAAACGCTCTTTTTTCCAACAACCAGCTTTTTGGCCTTTTAAACATCTTCTCCGGCGGATCGCTTTCAAACCTGTCTATAATAATGTTAGGCCTGGGGCCATACATTACGGCTACGATCATAATGCAGCTTCTTACTATGATCTTTCCAAGTTTTAAAGCGATGTATTACGAAGAAGGATCGGCTGGGCGGGCGAAGTTTAACCGTTACTCAAAGTACCTGACCATTCCTTTGGCGGCTCTCCAGGGCTTCGGATTCCTAAAGCTTTTAACCCAGCAGGGCGTCTTGCCGCACATCTCCTTATTTAGTACGGTGGTGAGCGTCTTCACGATTATAGCTGGAGCAATGGTTCTGGTCTGGCTCGGCGACATCGTATCCGAGCAGAAGATGGGTAACGGCGTCTCCCTTCTTATCTTTGCCGGTATCGTCGCCGGTCTGCCGGGGGGCATTTTCCACGCCTTATCGGCTTACACATCCGGAGACCTAATGCCTTACATATCCTTTATAGTTTTAGCGGCGATTGTCATTACCGCGGTCGTCATAGTTAACGAAGCAGAAAGAAGGTTAACCGTTTCCTACGCGAAACAGATACGCGGAAACAAGATTTACGGGGGAGTCTCAAGTTACTTGCCGATTCGGGTGAACCAGGCCGGAGTCATACCTATAATTTTCGCCATTTCCGTTCTTCTTTTTCCGCAGTTTTTCGGTCAGATGGTTTCAGCCTTCAGCCTCCATTGGGGCACGGCGATAACCGCCTGGGTGGCTAACTTTACCAACAACCAGCTGTGGTATGGAATAGCTTACTTCCTATTAGTTTTCGTTTTTACTTATTTTTACACGGCCGTTACATTCGATCCCGGCGAGATTTCCAAAAACCTCCAGCGTAGCGGGGGATTCCTGCCCGGTATTCGTCCCGGAGATCCAACAACCAGCTACTTATCGAAGATTGTTAGCCGCGTAACGCTTTTCGGCGCTCTTTTCCTTGGTACTATAGCGATTCTGCCTATTATCACTCAGGCTATTACCGGCCTTAAGGCGCTTACCATAGGTGGCACGGCGCTTCTGATCGTAGTGGCCGTGGCTCTCGATACGGCTAAACAGATAGACTCACAGCTTACACTGCGCGAATATGAGCGATCCTAAAGCGATAATAATTTTCGGTCCTCCGGGATCGGGAAAAACCACTCTGGCCAAATATCTGGCCGATAAGCTTAATCTTGTTCATTACGACACTGGCCAGCAGATAGAAAAGCAGATAAAAAACACTTCTGCCTTAAAAAATCCCGTTGTAAGGAAAGAAAGAAACCTTTTTCTGCACGGTGACCTGCTTCCTGCCGGCGTTGTCTTAAAAATGGTTTTTAAAGACGTTAGTAAAATCGCGAGATACGGCGATGGCGTTGTATTAAGCGGCTCGCCGCGCAGCCAAAAAGAGGCGGATGAACTCATCCCCTTTATGGAGAAGCTGTTCGGAAAGAAAAATCTTCTTTTTATAGGGCTTAAAGTAGACCCCGAGATATCCATAAAACGCAACTCCAAGCGTTTAATCTGTTCGGTCTGCGGCGCGAGCCCTATTAACCTTCGAAAAGGAAACTTGACCTGCCCTATTTGCTTGGGGAAACTAGAAAGAAGAGGATTGGACAAACCAGAGACAACCAGGTTAAGGTTAAAAGAGTATAAGAAAAAAACCGAACCGGTCTTTGCGGATTATAAAAAGCAAGGATTCAAGTTCATGACCGTTGATACAACCCCTCCGCCTTATAAAATCTTTACTTCAACCCTAACTAAGATAAGAAAAATTTAATGGCTCTCATTAAAACGGAAGAGGAAATAAAAAATCTCCGCGAATCGGGGAAGATTCTTGCCGGAGTATTAAGAAGACTAAAAGCATCCGTTAAAATCGGCGTAAACCTTATAGCGCTTGAGGAAGAAGCCCGAAGACTGATGGCTGGAGCCGACTCTTCTCCCGCGTTCCTCGGCTACAGGGCGGAGGGCGCGCGCTTCCCGTACCCGTATGCCATCTGCACGTCTCTTAACTCGATAGCCGTTCACGGCAAACCGATGGATTATAAACTCCAGTCCGGGGATGTTTTAAAAATAGACTTGGGCGTGAATTATCGTGGCGCGATTACCGATTCGGCTGCTACCATAATTCTCGGCAAAACCGATGAAAAGACCAGGAAGCTGTTAAAGGTTGCCGAGAAAGCCCTGCAGGCTGGTATCAAGGCGGTAAAAGCCGGTAAGACGGTCGGCGATATCGGCTTCGCGGTGGAAAGGACCGTAACTGCCGGAGGGATGTACGTTTTACAGGAGCTTACCGGCCACGGTACGGGAAAAGAACTCCACGAGGATCCGACAATATATAATTTCGGCCAGCCCGGAAGCGGGATGACGCTTGAAGAAGGGATGGTCCTGGCGATAGAACCGATAATAAGTTCCGGAACGAACTCCATCAACGATCTTCCGGATGACAGTTATGAAACCGTGGACAAGAGTCCGGCCGCGCACTTCGAGCATACCGTTCTTGTCACTAAAAAAGGAGCGGAAATACTTACGGCATGAAATTATCTATCGGCATCGTCGGCCTGCCCAATGTCGGCAAGTCGACTCTGTTTCGAATACTCACCAAGCAGGAGGTAAATGTCGCGAACTACCCGTTTGCCACAATCGACCCCAACGTGGGCGTGGTTGCGGTTCCAGACGAGCGGCTGGAGAAGCTGGATGAGATGAGTAAGTCGAAGAAAAAGATTCCGGCCGTAGTCGAGTTTTATGATATTGCTGGCCTCGTTAAAGGCGCCCACGAAGGACAAGGATTAGGAAACCAGTTTTTGGGTCATATAAGTGAGGTTAATGCGATCTGCCACGTCCTCCGGTGTTTTAGTAATGGAGATATTATCCACGTGGAAAACTCCGTTGATCCTCTGCGGGATTTGGAGATTATTAATCTGGAGCTTATCTTCAAAGACTTGGAAAAAGCCGAAAAGAGAATGAGTAAGGCGGAAAGCGAAGCTAGAACCGGCGACAAGAATAAAAAAGAGGAGTTTCTGCGCGTCGGGGCGGTGGTAGAGGCGTTAAAGAACGGAAAGCTGGCCAACTCTCTCTCTGAAAAAGTTTTGGAAAACCAGGCGGTCAAGGAGCTTCAACTCTTAACGGCTAAACCGCAGATTTTTCTCCTTAACGGACTTGAGGGGAATGAAAACACAATGCTTTTATCGCGCATAAAAGAACTAGGCTCGGAGTACGTATGTATGGACTTGAATAATACCGATAACGTTGATGAACTCGTCTCCAAAGCCTACGAGGTTCTGGGGCTTATCAGTTTCTTTACGACCGGCGAGGACGAAACGAGAGCCTGGACTATCGTAAAAGGAGTGAAAGCGCCGCAGGCCGCCGGAACAATACACAGCGATTTTGAAAGCAAGTTCATAAGAGCCGAGGTTATAGGCTGGGACAAGCTTTTACAGGCGGGAAGCTGGATAAAAGCCAAGCAAAACGGCTGGTTAAGAATCGAGGGTAAGGAGTATGTCGTGCAAGACGGCGATGTTTTGGAAATAAGGCACGGATAATTATTCCGCTTCTTTGATAGGCGTTCTATTACTTCTAAACCAGAAGCTACTTTGCTTATCTCGACGATCGTCGAGATAATTAGAATTCTGATTTTTTATTTGAACTTAAATATGTTAAAGATTAAGACGATCGTCAGCATCTTTAACATACTTACTACCGAAGTTCAACTTCAAGAGACAGTGAATTTAGAGGGCTTGTCCTGAGCCGTGTTGAGGGGATGCTTGCCCTGAGCGAGCAAAGCGAGTCGAAGGGTGTTATAATCATTAACGATCATGAAGCTTGTCTTATCTTCAGGCGATGTTTTTGTCTTGCGTTTTGATTCAGGCGAAGAGATTATTTCTTGGTTAATTCGATTTACGCAAGAGAATAAAATAACCGCCGCCGCTATTTCCGGTATAGGATCGTCTAAAGAGGCGGAACTTGGATATTACGATATTGCGGCAAAAGAATATCGTAAAAAAATATATTCCAGGGAACTAGAAGTTGTCGGTTTGTCTGGGAATATCTCGGTTTTGAACAATGAACCAGTTATCCATCTGCATGGAGTTCTTTCTAACGAAAACTATGATACTGTAGGCGGCCACATTCACCGCCTTGTGGTAAGCGCCACGATAGAGATAACGATCATGGTGCTTCGTGGAGAAATACATAGAAAGCCGGATTCGGAAACTGGTCTTAACTTATTGGATTAACTTCTTATAATGCGCGTTGTTTTAGCCACGGAATCGTATCGTTCCTCTTCAAAAAATCCCGCTTTCTCCGGAGTAGCTATTTTTGTTGAAAGATTGGCAAGGTATTTAGCCGAAGCTGGACACGAAGTAATGGTTATTACCCCATCGCCGGAGTTTTTTGATGGACCAAGCACGATCACCTACGTCTCTCTCCGTTCATCGGCCAGCGAACAAATAGGAAAGAGCTGCGGCGGACCAATGGAAGAGCGCCCGCTGAAAAATCTTACGGTTGTAAACTTGCCATCCTGGCCCAACCCTTTCCGCTCTTCCTCAAGAATAGTCGCGCCCTTAGGATTAACCGCCATTAAATATTTTCTTCAGAAGTTTCGTCCGGACATTATTCATCTCCAAGACCCGGCGGAGATAGGAATAACAGTTTTGCGTGCCGCGAAAAAACTGCGCACTCCGGTGATACTAACCAGCCACTCGTACCTGGAATTTTCCTCCTCTTATCTGCAGTTCTTAGGCCCCTTGAGCGGGTTCGCGGAAAAGATGCTTTTAGATCACATCGTACGCACTTATAATGAATGCGACGCGATAACAACGCCAACGAGCGTTCTCGGAAAAACGCTTAAAAAATTGGGAGTCCTGCCTAAAATATACACGGTCTCGAACGGAGTAGAACTGGATAAGTTTTCCCCGGGATTTCCGAATAGCAGTATTATGGATAAGTACAGCATACCAAAAGGGAAAGATGTCGTTCTTTATGTAGGCCGCCTCGATAAGGACAAATCTTTGGAAATTGTCTTAAAGGCGATCCCGTCTATTTTGCCGGTCTCCCAAAACGCTCATTTTGTTTTTGTCGGAGACGGATCCTCGGGGGAAGAGTATAAGGAACTGGCGCGAAAGTTAAAAGTCGATGAGCGCGTGAGCTGGACAGGATATATTTCTCACGACTCGAATGATCTGCCGGAGATATACCGTTTAGCCAAGGTATTCGTTATGCCCTCTATAGAAGGACAGGGGATAGCGGCTCTTGAGGCGATGGCCTCGGGTGTGCCGGTCGTGGCGGCTAATGCGGGAGGGTTAAGGGAGCTGATTAAAAATGGGCGCAATGGGATATTGTTTAAATTCGGAAACCCTAAATCTTTAAGCAGGGCGGTAGTCTCCGTGTTAAATAACGAAGAAAAAGCGGAGCAGTACGGCAGAAACGGCCGTTTAAGAGCTTCGGAGCATGATTTGCATAACTCCTTGAAGAATATGGTTAAAGTTTATGAAGCGGTCATTCGATAAGAATAGACTAATAAAAAATCTTTTGATTACCGGAATAATAATCGCGGCCGTCGGCTGGCTGTTTTATTCATGGTACTACCAGTCCTTGCCTCAGGCGGCGATCTACGTTTTAAACGATCTTCCTCTGCCCAAGGCAGGGGAGAATATCTTGGTTTTTTCTCCTCATCCTGACGATGAAACGATAGGGGTGGGAGGGTTTATCGCCGCAAGCGAGAAAGCGGGAGCGAACGTCTGGGTGGCTTTAGTCACTAATGGAAACAAAAGAGGGCTGGAGTACATGAGATACGGCGAGTTTATAAGAGCAACCGGCGCCTTGGGGGTTCCGGAAAACCACTTGTTTTTCCTGGGTTACCCGGACGGAAGCTTGTACCGCGTAAATCAAACGTCCTTTGATGCCAACCTGCAAAACATAATCAACCAGGTTCAGCCGGATATAATAATCGCTCCTGATCCGAAGGATTATAACAGAGACCATAGAACGATAGGCGAAGCGATACGGCGGATAACTGCCGGCAAAAATAAGACGGTTTATTATTACGTAGTCCACTATCCTCACTTTCCCCTGCCGCAGAGTTATGATCCGAATGTTTATCTTCTCCCGCCTCTTCGCCTGGTAAGTCCGAACGAGGACTGGAGGAAGTTTGTGCTTTCTCCCTCTGTCGAAAACACAAAAAGAAACGCGGTTTTGGAGTACAAATCCCAGCTTGCCAACCCATTCCTTCAGAGCTTGTTGCTGGGGCTTATACGCAAAAACGAGCTGTTCGTGGTAAGTAGCCATAGTTAAGCAAAAATGAAGATAAAATAATGTTTTATATCCATCCGCTCTTAATGAAATTCGGACAGCTGGGAGTATTTATTATCATGGCCGCGGAAAACATGGGCTTGCCTCTGCCAACAGAGCTGGGATATGTCTATGAGGCGGCGCTGGCTAAGAACCTTTTAATGCTTATTTATCTTAACCTTTTTATAACGGCGGGAAACCTGGCTGGCGGAGTTTCGGCTTACTGGATTGGAAAAGAAGGCGACCTGGCCCTTCATAAATTTATCAGGAAGCGTAAAGGCTTGGCGGAAGCCCATAATTTTTTAGTAAAGTGGTACGACAGATACGGTTCTGTCACTGTTTTCGCCGCCAGGTTTATAGGTTATATCCGTCCCTGGGCTTCGTTTGTGGCCGGAGTAGCGGAGTTTCCATTTTGGCCGTTTTTGATTTGGACCGCGGTGGGAACCTTCCTTTTCAACTTCATCGCGTTATGGATCGCGGATTATATTTTTCATCTCTGGCACAACTTCCCCATTTACCGTATTTTTATACTGATCTCCGGAGTAATTCTTTTCGCTTTAATTCTGGTCATCTATCCACTTTACAAGCGCTTTATACGGGGTCATTATGATAACGATGATAGAAAACCTGAAGGATAATCTTAAGAAAATAATAAAAGGGGACGTGGAAGACTCGGCTTTGGCCATTAGCGAGTACAGCCATGACGCCAGCCTGTTCGAAGTTAAGCCGCAAGTCGTAGTTTTCCCCAAGGACGCGGAAGATATTGAGAACCTGGTCAAGTTCGTTAACGAGCATAAAAAGGATGACCCCAACTTGTCTCTTACCGGACGCTCGGCGGGAACCGATATGAGCGGCGGCCCGTTAAACTCCTCGATTATCGTCTCTTTCGGCCGGTATTTTACAAAAATCGGAGAGGTTAAAAATGATTCGGTACAATCCCAGCCCGGAGTTTTTTATCGAGACCTGGAGAAAGAAACGCTTAAAAAGAACCTGATATTTCCCTCCTATCCCGCTTCGCGCGAGATTTGCGCCGTAGGCGGAATAGTCAACAATAACTCCGGCGGAGAAAAGTCGTTGAGATACGGCAAGACCGAGAATTACGTTGAGCAAGTCGATGCTATCTTAAGCGACGGCAATCCTCATATCTTAAAGCCGCTAAACCGCAAGGAGCTTGAAGAAAAAATGTCTTCCGGCGGGTTCGAGGGAGAGTTATACAGCAAGATGTACAAGCTCATCTCGGAAAATTACGACCTCCTTCAGCAAGCCAAGCCCAAGGTTCATAAGAACTCCGCGGGTTATTATCTCTGGAACGTTTGGGACAAGGAGAAAGATATATTTAACCTGATTAAAGTTTTCGTCGGCGCCCAGGGAACTCTGGGGCTCCTCTCGGACGCGACCCTAAAGCTGGTTCCAACCGAAAAATACTCGCGGCTGGTGATTATCTTCCTTAAAAATCTCGATCCCTTGGCGAAAGTGATAAACGACGTGCTCCCTATGAGTCCGGAAAGCTTTGAGGCGTACGATGATAACACTCTGAAGCTAGCGATAAAATTCTTCCCGTCGTTCGCCAAACTAATGGGAGCCAGGAACCTGATCTCCATAGGTTTCCAGTTTCTGCCGGAGTTTCTGATGCTATTAAAAGGCGGACTGCCTAAACTTATCCTTCAGGTTGAATTTGTCGGAAACGACGAACAGGAAATAGACAAGAAAGCCGAGG
>JACWAO010000086.1 GCA_014874305.1 Candidatus Colwelliibacteriota bacterium
ATAAGCGCTACCACTAACATCTAAGCCGTAACTTGTGCTTGGCGCATTTGTTCCTATTCCGACCGTACCGGAAAATATTGCTCCACCCAATGGAGGGGCCGTACCACCATAACCAGAGGTCACACCCCCCTGAGTCCCGAGAAGCCCGGTAGCCGTCCAAACGCTGGTACTATTATACGTGCGTACCCAAGTGCTATCTTGCATGAACCACCCTCCGCCGTACGTCTGGCTATACCAACCGTCCGAGCCATCTGTCCGGAGCCACCCGGTAGCGTGGATATCACCAGTAACATCTAAACTATAGTTGGGAGAAGAGTTGTTAATACCGACATCGCCGCCGTCAAGCCACGATGTTCCAGCGGGGTTAAGCTTCATTCTGCCCGCGGTATCCACTATCACGCTATTGGTGTTTATCGTCCCGTAGATCCAGGCTGTGGTTCCATTAGACCATAAACCTTGCGGGAAGTAGGCGGCGCTTCCCGTGCCTCCGTAACCCCCGCTGGAGATATATCCTCCGCTACCGCTGTTGGAATTAGCGTTTACCTGACCAGAGAAAGATACGTTTCCGCTAGTTCCAGTCATATCCTGTAACCAGGAACCCGACTGGTGATCATACATTATCCAGGACCCATCAGATTCCGGATTGATGGCCAAAGCCGGAGTTCCAGCATAAGCAAGAGCCAATCCGGTGCTGTCGGTTGAATTGGCGTTCACTGAAAATATTGAACTAACTTTACCACCAAGATTAGGATCGGTGGTACTGATACCAACCTGCCCATTATCGTTTATGAACATCCTTTCTGTGGGAGTTCCTCCTGGAGAGGAACCGGTTCCTGGGGAGGTGTAAAAAGCAAGGCCTCCTCCCCAGTTGCCGGAGTCTAAGCCTGCTATTCTTGCTAACTCTAATACATCGTTATTGTTGGTGAAAAGAATCCCTGGGCCATTACCTGTACTTCCGCTTACGGCGTTAAGACGGAGGAGGTCTCCTTCTGTGTTAGCGCCGGTGTTGTGGGTTATTTCCAAAGACGAGGTTGGAGCGGTTGTCCCGATGCCGACGTTACCGGTTCTGCTTGTATTTAAGGGCGATGCTAAAATTACGTCTCCATTCGATTTAAATGCCAACGGCGCGTAATACCCTCCCCCTTGATTGCTTGAATAAAATTCCAATGTTGGGCCGGACGTGTCGCCGGAAAAGTACCCATCCTTACGAAAAGACATATCCCAACTCAAAGGCTTTCCGGTAGCAATACCGCCAGTGGTTTTAACCTCCTGAACTATATCACTATACGCCGACGTGTCTCCGTCGCTGAGGATCAGCATGCCGCTACGGGTTGACCCAAGATCAAGCGTCAACTTATCGCCCGGACCCGACGTACCAATTCCGACGTAGCCGCCATTGTAGTAGATGTTACTTCCGGACGTACTCCACTGTGTGTTTTGGGAGGCCGTTGTTTGGACGGTTCCGTCATTAAACTCTATACCGGCGGAACCGAACTTTAAGGGGTTGCCGGTTACTGGAGTTAGAGACGTTATGCTGGTGTTGGCTCCGGCTTCAGCAGCTCCGAGGTTGGATAACGCTCCGGCGGCTGTGGAGGCTCCGGTTCCACCATCCGTTAAGGGGAGGGGTCCCGGGGTGCCGTTAGGAGGAGACTGAGTGGGGTTGGTGAAAGCGCGCGTCTCGGAGACAAAAACAAGGCTTCCTAGAAAAACAAACAAAGCGACAACCAAGATAAATGGTCCTCTGCGAATTAGGAATTTCAGCGGATCCGGTTTCATTATGTTTTAGCTATGATTTTCCAATCAACCTCACTAATTGCTCAACAACTTAATTTTACAGGTTATATATAGTAACAGCAACAAGGTTATCCACAGCCTACGTCTCGACGTTAAAAATCTTTCTTTTAGATGAAGCACCGGAAACTAGCCTCACCGCCGCAACCGGAAGTTTTAGAAACTTTGCTAAAGCCTCAGCCGCGGCCTTATTAGCCTTCCCGTCCTCCGGCGGTTCCTTAACGCTTATTCTCAAAACACCATCGTCGCCCTTTTCCACCTTTTCTTTTTTAGATCGCGGTTTAACGACAACGAATAATCTCATGGTTTTCTCCCTATAACCTGTATCCAGCGCGATCTTCCGGATGACTTAATGTCGGAAAAAACAATCTCCAGTCCGACTTCTTTCATATACGATTCTATTTCGCTCTGGATAAAATAGCTGAAATACCTCTCATATTTGTATCCGTACTCCTCCTCGGTTTTGACTTCTTCATACGCGCCATCGGGTTTCTTCTCCTTAACCGCGACATAAAAATATCCCTCGTTTTTTAATTTACCGGAAATGTTTTTTAATACTTCTTTTGCTTCTTCCCTCTGGATGTGAAGCAGAACGGCTTGCATAAAAATGCCGTCAAACTTACCTTCCAACTCATCAACATTTCTCAAGTCCATTACTAAGAACTTAGCTTCCGGAGCTTCCCTCCTGGCGATTTCAATCATATTTTCTGCGAAATCTATTCCGGTTACACGCAGGCCGCGATCCGCCAAGTACCTTGATTTTGTTCCACCGCCGCAACCAACATCAAGCACGGAACTGTCTTTGTCCAAGAAAGAAACAAACTTATTAATTCCCTCTACCCACCAGTCATCCTGCTGGTGTTGCGCATGCCACTCCTCAGCGATTCTGTTATATGTTTCTCTTAAACCCATAGTTAAGAGTTTATACGCTATAGTCGTATTAGCACAAATTATCGAAGTTCAACTTCAATAGATTAAATGAAAGAAAAAAAAGGAGGGGTGTTTCACCCTCCTACTACGACGGGGATGTGCTCTCGGGACTGGATCTTCCATCCAGTCCGACGGAGTTCGTTTCTGAACTCATTCCATTCCTCCACGCTGGCGTGGGAGACGCGGGAAAGTTCCCGCGTCTCCATCTCAACAGCCTTATCCTCCTCTCGAACAACAAACCTCGAGGCTCCGAGAGTCTCTACGAGAAAGATCCGCACTTCGGCTCCACTCATACCTTTCCCTCCAAAAATGTTATCTACAAACGGCGTATCTGCAAACCGAGCGCGCGCATCACCCTTTCCCGCAGGTCTATATCCTCGACGCACTGTCTCACAATAAGATCAAGAACCCCGAGGATATAATCGTTATCCTGCGACAACTTATCGGGCAGGGCATCGATAACGGGTATCCCGCTCTTACCCGCCATCAAGCGTATCGTTTCCAGCTTCTGCCCGTACTCCAAGCAGACAGCCTTCAACTCGCCGATAAGCAAGACGCCTTTATACAAGCTCTCGAGCGGCGGAGGAACATTATCCTCTCTCATTGGATCATTCCTCCATAAACCGGAGATTTGCGTTCTTCTCTTTCGGAATTGTCTGAAATTCACCCCCTATTCAAGGTACCTTAATCCCATAGACTGTGGGCCAATCAAAAGAGGTTTAACTCCTTTGATTGACGCGCAATCAACAGGACGATTCATTATATGCAACGATACTCCATAAGGCAATAGTTTTTTAAATAGCGGAAAATCTCGGCATCTTTTTACCATCTACCTCCACTTCTTCAATAAACATCTTTAACGGTCTGACCCATAACTCTAAATCACCGTAAAGAGCCTTGTAAACCACCATTTCTTCAAGCGTTTCGCTGTGCTTGGCAACACCGATAACCTCATACTCCTTCCCTTTATAATGCCTGTACTTTCCGGGTTTAATCATTTTTGTTTTTTAACCCAGTGGATGATTTCTCATTCAGAATGGACTTACCGTCAAATTAACGCTTCCCGATATGCTTTTCCAAGGCCGCCACTCTTTTTTCCAAGATAACGAATTCTTCAATACCCACTTTCTGCCTAAGTTCGTTCTTGATAAGAGAGACGTCGTCTTTCATGATCTCCAAATCGGCAGCGATATGACCAATCATTTCCGTGTGGGAATCTAGTTTTTTATTAATATCACCGTATTGCTCGGCTACCAGCTTAACGTTATCGTTTATTTTCTCAACGATAACACCAAGCCGGCGAATCTCGATATTCTGGTTATCCCCTTTTGACCTTGTTAAGTTAGGCATTGAATAAATACTTTTATTGTCCCAATAATATACCGGCGTAAATTCCGCGTCAATTTGAAGAATTCATAATACACAAA
>JACWAO010000087.1 GCA_014874305.1 Candidatus Colwelliibacteriota bacterium
TCATAGAACTCCTCATCGTCATCGCCATCATAGGGATCCTGGCCTCCGTCGTCGTCTTAGTCCTCAACCCAGCTCAACTCCTGTCTCAGTCAAGGGATAGCAGAAGAACACAGGATCTCTCTAACCTCAATAACGCGTTATCTTCATATCTAGGCGATGGTAATTCCGGTCTTGGTTCGTCAAATATCGTTTACGTTTCCATACCGGATCCGACTTTGGCGACCGGAGCTACTTCGACCTGTTCTTCCTTGGGGCTTCCAACTCTTCCGGCTGACTGGAGTTATCAGTGTGTTTCGACCACGACCTTAAGAAATTCCAATGGAACCGGTTGGATTCCGGTTGATTTCCAATCTGTTTCTTTTGGAACACCAATCCCAGAACTGCCGATTGATCCGGTTAACTCAACCTCTACCGGCGAATACTATACTTATTCGGTTAACGGATCGAAGCAGTGGGAGTTGACTGCTGAGATGGAGGCTAATAAAAATCGCGGTCCTGGAACAATAGCTGGGAACGACGGCGGAGAAAATTCTTTTATGTATGAAGTGGGCAGTAATGTTAATTTAATCGACCCTACCGCTTTGAACTAGATCATTCCGACCAGCTTGCTGGTCGGTTACCGATTGTTTACGATTAATGTATGCGAGCAGTCGTAACCACTGAAAGCTGTGCCTACCAGATCCACTATCATTTTGTCATCCCAGTTAAGTACAGGAAGGCCATCTTTGATAATCCCGACTGCGAGCATACATTGATATCGATATGTAAAGGAATCGAAGAGCGATATGACATCGTTTTTGAAAAAGGGGGCATCGATCTGAATCACGTCCACCTCTTACTCTCTGCCGCCCCAAGGTTCTCTCCCTCGGACATCATCCGGATCGTGAAAAGCATAACCGCCAGGGAGCTCTTCAAGAAACACCCTGGCTTGAAGAGAGAACTTTGGGGCGGTCATCTCTGGTCCGAAGGTTATTTCGTAGCCACAATCGGAGAAGGCGGCAACAAGGACGTGATTCAGAAATACATTGAAAACCAGGGCAAATCAACCGAAGAACTCCAGCTCAAGCTCTTCGATTTCTAACCTCTGATACCGACCAGCTTGCTGGTCGGAGGTTCATTCGCGGCCAGGGTATAGTTATCGATGGCGTTAAGTATCACATCGTGGCTGAGGGAGATAATGCTCTGCCCGGTTTAGGAGGATCTGGCCCGAATACTTTTGGATTATTAGATTCTAATTGGAATCAACTTTTTAGTTCTGGGAGATCGTATAATACGTCTATTGTAAACGTCCTGTCTGGATCAGTAGTTGGCACCAGTACAACATACGATGTTTATGGTAATCCAAGTGTTGCCAACCCTGCTATGGTTAACCAATTAAACTCGCTTACTAATACTCAAGAAATTTTGATATATACCCTTGATGAACCACAAAATAATAGGATGGCCTATGGACTTGATACTGCTATGTACAACACTGGAGCTACGGCCAATATTTTTGGATCAGCTAATTTTAAATGGAGGGGGGCTTATGTTCTAATAGCTCAGCCCGGAAAAGGAGTATATCTCGAAGAGTATAAAGGGAGTATAGACAACGATACTAACGCCTGGATTTCTTTATAAGATTTAAAAGGGGAGTTGCTCCAGGGATATAACTGTCGCATAACATACATTATGCGACAGTATATAGTTCAGAGTTCATTGAGAATCTCCCTCTTCCCTATCGGAGAATAACGCGCTATAAAAAATGCCCTAACTAGCAAGCTATATGCGTAGTTAGGGCGTGGGGCCGGTTCTATAAGCCAAGGATTTTCTCTACCTCCTCTCTAACACTAATCGTGTCCACACTCTTACGAGCCAGGGCTTCGGATATTTCAACCGCGTTGTTGAGGGTTTGATCCAGGACTATCATCCACTTATCAACTATTGGGACTCCGGTGATACGACCGCCGCCTTTCTTTATTTTCTGATGAGCTATGGCGAGCGCCTCGATTACAGGACCCAAAACAAAGATGGCATTGTAGAGCTCCTTAGGATTAGGCGGCACTTCTTCGGGCTCCATCCTCCACATCCCCCATTCTGAAGGAGTTCGGAATCGGAGAACCTTCGAAGCCTGCGCTAAGGAGCCTGTGCACAATATCAGTATGGTCTTATATGACTATTTTTTCAAGGAGAGATTTCTGTTAGAATAAACAGGTTAAGTTAACGCAATTATGTATTATCGGGACGCAAAGGATTTTATGGATAGCGCGGGGCATGAGGTGGGCGGAGAATGGTATCCAAGAGTAACCAGTATCGTTTCAATCAAAGCCAAGCCGGAACTATACCGTTTCTACGGTCAGCTTAAGAGTTTCGCCGAGGGTGAGGCAATTAAAAAACAATCCGCCGATGAAGGAACGGCTGTTCATAACGCCGTAGAATCAATAATGCTTGGAGAAGATCCGGATGTTCCAAGTGAGATTGCTCCGGCCGTCAGCGCTTTTATGCGATTCAGCGATAAGGTTGGAATAAAAGTTAACTCGGATTGGGTGGAAAAAATGGTCGCCCACCCGGATGAGAGGTATTCCGGAACGGTTGACTCGGTTGCGACAATAGGAGGGCGCATCGGAATTTTGGACATTAAGACTTCCCTATCCGTTTACCGCGATTACGGACTGCAAACATCAGCGTACTTCGCGGTCGCAAAGGACGTTTATAAAATAGACGATCTCGCGGCAAGATGGATATTGCGTATTGATCAGTATCAACTTTGTTTTCACTGCGGAGCTTCAAAGCGCTCAAAAGGCGGAAAGGCAAAAGTAAGAAGGCCCGCGTCCGGGGTCGTGTTTCCCGTTCACTTTGACGAGTGTGATCACGAGTGGTCGGAAACACGCGGAGACGTCGAACTTAAGGAGTTTGAGGGGTGGGAGAATGACTACTCTGCTTTCCTGGGCGCCAAAAGGCTTTGGGAGTGGGAAAACGAGTACTGGCTTAAAAGGATAGGATACCTAAAGTAAATAAATCCGAAATCTGAAACATGTTGTGTTCTCGTGTTTAGAATTTCGTCCGCCAGCTGGCGGATTGATGCTTGAGATTTCAATTATTGGTGTACTTTTCTATTATAATCGGCGTCGCAGTCCCCTCTTTTCCCAGCAGATACCCAACCATAAACGCTAAGGACGACAGAAGGACGAGTCCGATCGTCAGTTTTATGACAGCCAGCCTATCTGTCTGCGGTTGCGGACTCGTGGCGCGGCTCTTCATTGACAAAAACCTCATATTTTTATAACCTTATCAGGTATTTATATAGTATTTTAACTCAGATATGGCACATACCAAAGCCGGCGGTTCAACTAAATTAGGAAGGGACTCCGAGTCGAAAAGACTCGGCGTTAAGATTAGCGACGGGCAAAAGGTTAATGCCGGCCAGATTATCATTCGTCAGAGAGGCTCGAAGTATTCCGCTGGCGGAAACGTCCGCAGGGGCGGAGATGACACCTTGTACGCGGCTTTAAACGGCAAGGTTAAGTTTTCTGCAAAGAGCAAGACAAGATTTGATGGGACCAGGAAAAAGATGGTGGTTGTTTCGGTAACTTCTTAAAAGCTAGTTTTCTTTCCCAACCACCTCAACGTCTATCTCTTCCCTAGTTCCACCAAGCTTTAAAGTGATTTTGTGTCTGCCTAGAGATTTAATCGGCCTATCCATATTTTCTATGTCTGCTCCAGCAGGCATTTTTTTATTCCAGTCAAACCGTTCGGACAACGCTTTTAATATATTGTCCTTCGTTACGGAACCGAATACCTCTCCCCCGCTCCCGACCTTAACGGGTATTACCAACGGATCGGACTGTAATTTTTTGGTTATGGAATCAATTATTTCTTTCGTTTGCCGCAGTTTTTCTTCCCTGGCCGCGATACCGTTTTTAAGTTCGCTTAATGAAGTTTTATCGGACTCTTTGGCTAATTGTTTTGGTATAAGGTAGTTCTTGGCGTAGCCATCGGCCACGTTTTTTATCTCATTTTTACGTCCAAAACCCCTTATATCCTTAAGAAGGATTACTTGCATTGTTTATCAAGATCCCATTTCAACTTTCAAAAGCTCTATGGCTTTATCGAGCTGGGGGTCTTTGTTCGCGGCTATATCCGCGTCGGTTATCGGAACCGCGTAATCCGGAGCCAATCCTTTCCCATTTACCCATGTTCCGTTCGGGGTCAGCCATTTGGCTATTGTAACCTTAATAGATGAGCCATCGCTTAATGGAAAAATTTCTTGGACGGTTCCTTTGCCGAAGCTTTTATCTCCAATAAGAAGCGTACCGCGGTCATCCCGCAGGGCGCCGGACAGAATCTCGGATGCCGATGCCGATCCGCCGTTTATAAGCACGACAACCGGCATGTTAATCAAAGACTGATTAACCCCTGTTTTAATTACTTGCTGTTCCCCTTGGGCGTTTTCTTCGATAACGGCCGGGGTGTTTGCCGGGATGAAGTAACTAGCCAGATCCACGGCTACGTTCAAATATCCGCCCGGATTATTTCTTAAGTCCAAAACTATTCCCTTGGCTCCCTTTTTTATTCCATCGGTAACCGCGTTGGCGAAATCCGTTTCCGTATTCTGGTTAAAACTGTAGAGCTGAAGATCCAGTATGTTATTATCCGTAATTTTCCAGTCTACCGTCGGAACCTGTATGTTGGCGCGTGTTATTTTGAAATCTTGCGGCTTGCTCCACCCAGAGCGCATTACGGTAAGAGTAACAGCCGTTCCTATCTTTCCCCTTATCTCATCGACGGCATCCTGAAGGCTCGTGTTTCCCGTTGATTTCCCGTCTATTTCGAGAATCGCGTCGTTTGCCCTTAATCCCGCGGCTTCGGCCGGGGAATCCTTAAGCGGAGCCAGAACAACAAGTTGGTTGTTCTTGGTATCTATTTCCGCGCCTATGCCGCCGAAGTTGCCGTTTATATCCTGATTGAATTGAGTCGAATCCGAAGGCTTAAAAAATACCGTGTACGGATCGTTTAGAGAGTTTGTAAGGCCGCTGGCCGCCCCGTAGACAAGATCCTGGTTATTTAATTTGCTGGCATTCAGGTAATCGTGTTTTAATATGTCCCAAACCTGCCAAAATACGTTGAAATTAGCGGTTACATCACTTGGCGTACCGATGTTTGTTACTCCGCTAATGGTTAAGTGCTTGCTTGTCTTAGCGCCGTCGCGGAAGCCGAAGTAGTACCCTCCTCCGCCCAAGGCTGCCACGATAACAACCGCCGAAACTACCAATAACAGGTTATTTAATACCTTTTTTGCCTTGCCTCGTGGCCAGCGAATCATGGGTTTAATATTACCTTAAACAATGATATTATTTCAATACCGATGGATTACCTAAAACTTCTTAAAGAAAGGGCCAAGAAGTCTAGGGTTTATTCCCCTCACCAATCAATCGGCTTAACCGTAGCCAAAATACTTGGCGACGACCAGCACAAGTCGCTTTATATAAAACTGGCAAAAGAGTACAAAAACGCCGATCTTATAGAACTTGCGCGATCCGTGGCGGAAAAGAAAAACGTTAACAACAAAGGCGCGTATTTTATGAAGCTTACGGAGAAGTTTAAGAAGGATAAGCACAATGAAAATACTGACCACAAGAAACAAGACGGAGGAAAAGTTTCTGCGTAAAAAAACCAAGCCGTTTGATTTCAAGTCCTATCCCAAAAAAGAAATAGGAAGCCTTGTAAGGCAGATGCGGCAGATAATGAAAAAGGCTGACGGGATCGGCTTGGCGGCGAATCAGGTTGGATTGGATTTTAAAATGTTTGTTGCCGAGGTTGACGGCAAGTTTTACGCTATTTTTAATCCGGAGATAGCCAAAACTTCCAAAGAATCGGATATGCTTGAAGAAGGGTGTCTGAGCGTTCCTGGAGATTTTGACGAGGTAATAA
>JACWAO010000088.1 GCA_014874305.1 Candidatus Colwelliibacteriota bacterium
GGTGTTTTTCTCCAGGGTCGTTCGGGCAACCGCAGAACATCTTAGTCTTGGTCTTCAGCTCCGCGTGTATCTCAAGTCCTATTGTTGGTTTTAACATGAATACGTTTGTATTTTAACGATTTTTGGCAAAATTTAAAGCCGGAGAAAAGGTTTTAAAGAGAGAACACAAAAAAGAGCGCCGTACGGCGCTCTTTTTTGTGTTGCTATTTCTCAATTTCTATACCCATCGATCTGGCGGTTCCGGCAATAATTTTTTCCGCGGCCTCTACGCTTTCAGCATTTAGATCAACCATCTTGCGTTCGGCTATGTTTCTTAAATCATCTGCGGTAACACGCCCCACCTTGCTTTTGTTTGGCGCGGCGGATCCTTTGGGAATGCCGGCGGCTTTGCGCAAGAGGTCCGAGGCTGGAGGAGTTTTGAGCTTAAAATCGAAGCTTCTGTCCTCATAAACCGTAATCTCCGCGGGGACGATGTCGGTTCCCATCTCCTTCGTGGAATCGTTAAACTGCTTGCAGAACTCCTGTATGTTTATGCCCTGCGGACCCAAAGCTGTTCCAACCGGAGGGGCGGGGTTAGCCTTACCCGCCTCGATCTGAAGTTTTATAACTGTCTTAATAGGTTTTGCCATTTTATTGCGTTAAATCTTTCTTACCTGGAGTGAGTCCAGTTCTACGGCCGTGTCTCTGCCGAAAACCGGGACCATTACTTTTATCCTCCCCTTCTCTTCATCAACCTCGGCTATCTTGCCGTCGTAATCCTTGAACGGGCCGTCGGTGATTTTTACCACATCTCCGGTCTGGAGATCAATCTTCATCTTAGGCTCTCCCTCACCCATCCTGGCCTTAATCGATTCCACCTCATCATAAGAAAGCGGAGTCGGGTTGGCGGGATCAGGTCCCACGAATCCGGTAACCCGCGGGGTGTTCCTGACCACATACCAAGAGTCGGGTTCCATCATCATCTCCACCAGCACGTAGCTTGGATAGATTTTCTCCTCAACAACATAGCGCTTTCCTCCTTTTATTTTTATCTTCTTCTCTATCGGAACGACTATGTTAAAAATTTTGTCGCCCATCGAGAGAGACTCAACGCGCTGTTTTAAGTACCTGGCTACGGCATCCTCGTATCCCGAATAAGTATGAACCGCGTACCATCTTTTGGTTACGGTTTTCTCCGGTTTTAGTGTAGTGTCGCTCATCTTCTTATTATTGTTTTAATACAAATTTTTTGATAATCGCAACAAAAACATTATCCAGGATCCCCAGGTAAGCCGCGACCACAGCCGTGATTATGATAACAACCGTAACCAAGCGGGTCGTCTCAGCCCTGCTCAACCACTTAACTCGGCCAAATTCTTCTCTGGCTTCTATTAGATAATTCCTTAGATTAGTCAGCATCTAACTTACCGTATAGTAGCAGTTTTATGATACATTTCAAGCCGATAGGCTAAATAGGGGCTAAATATCAAGGTTTTTCACGGAAACGGCGTGAAGCTGTATAAAATGCCTTCTCGACTCCACCTCGCCTCCCATAAGGATGTCGAAAAGCCGGTCCGCCTCCTTGCCGTCGTCTACAGTGACAACTTTAAGCAGTCGCGTCTTGTGATCCATGGTCGTATCCCACAACTGATCGGGGTTCATCTCTCCCAACCCCTTGTATCTCTGGATGTTGGGATTGCCCTTCATGGTTTTTAATACTGTTTCTTTTTCCGCATCCGTATACGCGTATTTCACCTCCTTTCCGACCTGCACGCGGTAAAGCGGCGGCTGAGCGATATACAGGTATCCGCTTTCTATAACCTGCGGGAAGTAACGGTAAAACAGCGTGAGAAGCAGTGTCCGGATATGAGCGCCGTCAACATCGGCATCGGTCATAAGTATTACCTTGTGGTAGCGAATCTTACTTATATCAAAATCGTTGGCGATGGCTGTTCCCAAGGCGATAACCAAAGCGCGGATCTCTTTGTTCACAAGCATCTTGTCGATATGCGACTTCTCAACATTCAAAATCTTCCCCCTTAACGGCAGAATAGCCTGAGTCCTCCTGTCTCTCGCTTGTTTGGCACTGCCGCCGGCTGAATCTCCCTCTACTATAAACAGTTCGGAATCTTCGGCTTTCTTGGACTGGCAGTCCGCCAGCTTCCCCGGCAAAGTAAGCCCTTCAAGCGCGCCTTTCCTTAAAATAGTCTCCTTGGCCGCCTTGGCCGCCTTGCGCGCCTTTTGGGCGATAAGGCACTTCTCTAATACATTTCTCGCGTCCGAAGGGTGCATCTCCATAAACTTGGAGAGCTCCTCGCCGATAACCGCCTCCGTAACCGTCCTCGCCTCGGTGTTTCCGAGCTTGGCCTTGGTCTGCCCCTCGAACTGCGGCTCCGCCAGTTTTACCGAGATTACGACGGTCAGTCCCTCGCGGACATCGTCTCCGGTCAAGTTCTCATCCTTCTCCTTTAAGTAGCTGTTGGCGCGGGCATAATCATTTAAGGTCCTTGTGAGCGCCGAGCGAAGGCCGGTAAGATGCGCTCCTCCCTCCGGCGTATAAATATTGTTGGCAAAGCTCAACTCCTTAGTCTCTATTCCCTGGTTGTAGTTAAGCGCGCACTCCACATTGATCCCGTTTTCTTCCCTTAAGGTATAGAAAGACTCGTTCTGCACCACCTTGTCCTCGCCCTCGTTAAGATAATCGAGGAATGATTTAACTCCTCCGTCGAAGCGGAATGAGTAGTAATAAGGAATTGGCTGGCGCTCGTCGATAAAACTGATGCGTATGCCCTTTGTAAGGTAAGCCTGCTCCCTCAGTCTCTCTAAAATTCTTTTGGAGTCGAATTCTATCTTCGGAAAAATCTCCCCGTCGGCTGTGAAAACCACTGTCGTGCCCGTGTGCTCGCTTTTTCCTCCTTTGGTTATCTTGGTAGTCGGCACACCCTGTTTATATTCCTGCGAATACACGGTCCCGTCTCTTCTTACCTCAACCCTAAGCCACGAGGAGAGCGCGTTAACAACCGAGATTCCCACGCCGTGAAGACCTCCCGAGACCTTGTATGATCCGCCGCCGAACTTGCCTCCGGCGTGCAAGGTGGTCAAAACGGTTTCCAAAGCCGACTTCTTGGTCTGGGGGTGAATCTCTACAGGTATCCCCCGTCCGTCATCCTCGACGCTGACTTTGTTGTCCGGAAGGAGCTTCACCGTAATATGCCTGGCATACCCGGCCATCGCCTCATCGATGCTGTTATCGACGACCTCCCAGACAAGATGATGCAGGCCATCGACGCTGGTCGACCCTATGTACATCCCAGGCCTTTTCCGAACCGGTTCAAGGCCTTCCAATACATAAATATCCTTCGCGGTATACGAGGATTTCTCCGCTTCTTTACTAGGCTTTTTCACTTCCTTTTTGGCCATAAATCAAAATAAACCCTTCGATGCTACTCGAAGCAAGCCGTTTTAGCTCACTTTGTCTGCTTAAATCAAGCTCTTTAGGTTATTAACATTATAGCAAAAAACGGAGTAAAAAACAACGTGCTAATGTTGTGATTTAAGCTTAACTACGGCTTCTCGGTGTTGTAGATCGCCTGGATTTGGGCAGAAGTAAGCGCACGTCCGTATATATAAACATCCGATAAATATCCTTCATTACTACCCTCCATAAAGGTTATAAGAGAACTGTCTCCGGATATATCCATTCCAGCAGCCGATGTGGTATTTATAAGTATCCCATTTTTGTAAGCGTAAGTCTTTTGCCCGTCGAAAACGCCAACGAGAAAACGCCATTGACCAGTGCTTATGCCACCAAAACTAGCCCAGTCCTGGGGACTGCACGATCCATTAGAAACTCCGAACCCCAAACTAATATGCATTAACCACGAATCAAAACCTGAAGCACACCAGTTCCTATTAATTATCCTCCCTCCGCCGCTACTAGTTACGTTATACCAACCAATTACCGTAACTTGAGAGGATGTTGAGACGGTAGATGGGATAGAAACCTCCCCACCACCGAAGTATAAGCATGGAGCGTTGGAAATACATCCAGTTGTTTCCCATGTTGAGGTCTGATATATCGTCCCGTTATTCCCCCACCCGCTCTCGTCGTACGCCGTCGTCCCCGATCCCTCATTAAGGGGCCAGTATCCGACAAGTCCGTGTATGAAGGGGGTTATTGAGAGGTTGGACCCTATGGCGTAGGTAGTGGGATCGGGGACGACGGCGTACGA
>JACWAO010000089.1 GCA_014874305.1 Candidatus Colwelliibacteriota bacterium
AGCCAGACACCGACTCCGGTCTCCCAGTTGGTAAACTCCGGGTCGTTCGTGCGGCCGAGATAGTACAGGATGTTATGAAACTGACCGTTTACCAAGCTCCCGTTTAGAACGGGGTTATTGCTTATTAGCGGTTCGGGAGGCGAGAACGTGTCCTGCGGAAAGTAGTGAAGGACCTGGGACATAAAATCGTGCCACATTGGGACGGCGGCCAAGATACTGCTTCCTCGCGCTTTCATCGCCGCGTGGTTATTATTTCCAGCCCACACTCCGGCGACGAGGTCGGGGGTGTATCCGAAGGCCCAGGCGTCGCTATAGTCGTTAGTCGTACCGGTCTTCAGCGCTACATCATACCCAGGTACGGTTGTCTCATTGAGACTGGATTGAAACAGCGGCGCGCGCAACTGGACATTGCTCAGGATTGAGTTTATAAGCTTTGGATAGTTCGGATCGACTATCTGGGTTCCGTTGTCCGAGTATTGTTCCAGAGTGTTTCCGCTGGAGTCTGTAACCTGAAGTATCGCCGTTGGATTGTGGTAAACGCCGTTATCGGCCAGCGCCGAATACGCGTTTACCATATCGATCAGCCGCACGTCTCCGCCTCCTAAAACCAGGGAAAGACCAAGGTTTGGCTGGTTATCCATCGTGTGTATGCCGAACGTGTCCAACAGCTTTATGGCGTTTTGTATTCCGACCAGATACAAGGCCTTAACAGCCGGAACGTTTACCGAGTTTGCCAGAGCGTAAGCCGCCGTCATCGGCCCGGAGAAATATCCTTCGAAATCGACAGGGTGGTAGCACTGAGAGTTGGTTTGATTAAAATTAACGACCGGAGGGCAGGATTGATTTCCTGTCGCGAACTCCGTCGGAACATCCCAAAGAATCGTATTAGGAGTAAATCCGCGTTCTAAAAGATCCATGTAAACAAACGGCTTAAGGGACGACCCCGGTTGTCTTAGGCCTTGGGTGGCGACATTAAATTGTCCTTGGAACGTGCATGAAGATAGCTTGCATCCAGCCGGGGTTGACGTCGCGTAGTAGTCCTTGGATCCGACCATTGCCAGGATCTGTCCTGTTTTTGGGTCCTCTGCGACCAGCGCCCCGTTATTGCCGTTATAGAGAGCCGAATCCCTGGCTATGCCGTTTTTCACCGCGGTTTCCGCGGCCTGCTGAAGATTCCAGTCCAGGGTGGTTACAACTTTTAATCCGCCGACTTCAAGGGCGTTAGCGCCGTACTGCTGGGTAAGGTAGTTTTCAACGTAGTTTACAAAGTTCGGAGCTTTTCCGGCTTGCTGGGGTGGAAGAAACTGGGGCAGTGCCGTTCCAGCCTGATTGAATTGCGCCTGGGTTATATATCCCAAAGACAACATTTTTTGGAGAACAACGTTCTTTCTGGTCTGGAGTTCGGCCGTGTTGGGCCCCCACGGGGAGTAGTAGCTTGGGGCCTGGGGTAGGGCGGCAAGCGTAGCGGCCTCGTTTAACGTGATATCTTTAACGTCTACGCCGAAATAGTCTTTAGAAGCCATCTCGACGCCATAAATATTCGGCCCATAAGGGATGTAGTTAAGATACATTGTCAGTATCTGGTCTTTGGAGTACCTCTTCTCCATACGAATTGCCAAGATAAGCTCCTTGGCCTTCCTTAAAACATCCTTAGCTCTCGTGAGAAAGAGGTTTTTTGCGAGTTGTTGGGTGATCGTCGATCCGCCCTCCACGATCCGCCCATGTATCAAGTCCGTAAACAGCGCCCTTAACGTTCCCTTGAGATCGAAGGCCGGGTGCGCATAAAAACTCTGGTCCTCTATCGATACCGTCGCTTCTTTCATAATGTCCGGAATATCACTGCTGGCCACGATGGTTCTGTTGTTGTCGGCATTGACGTCCGCCAATAGCACCATTCCGGTCCGGTCGTATATCTTGGTCGATTCTCCTATAACCCTTGATGAAAGCGCGTTAACATCGGGGAGGTCCTTGGCTAAGTACAGGAAAAATCCATAGCCTAGTATTACTAACCCTAATAGAGACAACCCCACGATTTTAAATACTTTTTTCGTTAGCATTCTTATATTATATATTCCGCCGCTAGTAGTGTAAAAAGCGGGGCGCCGTTCGTGGCGCCCCGCTGTTCGTCTAACCAATACGATAATTAAAACTATAACTCTTCATCTTCTTCGTCGTCAGACAGGTCATCCTCTTCGTCTTCCTCGGACTCGTCATCGTCTTCTTCAAACTCATCGCCATCTTCCTTATACTCCTTTTCATTCTCCTCCTCTTCTATCTCGTCCTCCTCTTCTTCGCCGTCTCCGCCCTTTCCCTTTTTAATTTTCATAAATCCGGATACCTCGAGTTCGTTTTCATTCTCCTCCTCTTCGGGCTCGTCGGCCGAAACTCCGCCGTCTAATCCGTCTTCATCCTCCTCAAGGAGAGAAAAGACATTCTCACTAGGCGACTTTTTAAGTTCGATTTCCATTGGTTAGTTGGTTTTAAAAGCGACCTTTGTATTGAACATGCCGAAGCATTTTTCCGCAAAATCAATTTAACAAGGCAAAGTATAAGCAAGTTTTTTATTATGTCAATCCCCTCTAAAAATGCGTTTGTGTATTGTTTATTATGACAAAAATCATTACAAGTCTTTATAAGCGGATTTCTTAAGGGAACCGGCGATGGCGATGGCTAGCGCGTCAGTTGCGTCATCCAAGACTTTCATTTTTTTAATCTTTAATATAAGGCAGACGGATTTTTGAATCGCCTTTTTGTCGCTTGCTCCCCACCCTGAGACGGCGAGCTTCGCCTCTTTTGGCGTTACCTCAAGAAACGGTACCTTGTTTTTAAATAGCGTTAACAGGATTACTCCTCTAGCCTCGGCTACGGATATAGCCGTTTTCTTGTTCTTTAAAAAGAACAACGACTCCACGACGGCTAGTTTGGGACGGTGTTTTTTAATCAGTTCGGATAGTTTCTTTTCCAACTTGATCAGTTTTTCTCCTTTCTCGGAATCGTTTATCTCAAAAACTCCGCAATTTTTGTATTCGAACCGGTGGCCGGATTTTTCTATTATCCCGTACCCGATGCGGCTGGTTCCCGGATCAATTCCCAGAATAACCATAAAAATTATGAGATGTTGGTATAAACCTCGCTGATGTCATCCCTTTCCCGCAATGCGTTGATGAGTTTGCTTGTTTTTTCTTTGGCGGACTCGGAAACGCTTATGGGAAACTTGGGCTTGTACCCCGTTTCTGTTTTCTCAAACGACCAAAGCAGACTTCCTTGGGGAGCTAGCTTGACGTCGTATTCCTTAAATAGCGATTTAAGCTCGTTGATCGTCCGATTAGTATTGTCGGTGACTCCTTCTATTATTATTCCGGCGCCCTCCGGCCCGTACGCCTCTATTAAAACGTCTTCTAGCTCATCCGCTTCCGAGGCGTTTTTAACGGCTCTATCTATTGTTTCCTGAGCGACTCCCTCGTTTTTGGCTTTTAAAATCGCGGAACGGAGCTGGGGATTAAACTCCGGATTCGGATCAGCCTTGGCGGCGGTCCTGATGTTGTGGATGAGTTTGGAAAACAAGGCGCTCCTTTTTTTATCGGTCGCCTCCTTTTTGTGTTTTATCTGTGACCACTTGCTGTGTCCGGACATGGTTGTCTCTTATACTTTTCGCGCTTATTATATAGCAAATGACCGAGGAGAGAAATTCCGGAAACTTTAAGGAGCGCGGCGGCATAAACGATCTTCACATAGGGAAGGTTGGAGTTCAAACCATTGCCGAGGCGAAAGACAAGATTTCTTCCGAATCGAAAAACTGGGAGGGGGAGGAGTACTCGACCTCCTCCGCCGTGGAACTTATTTTTTCCGCGGCCGTGGAGCTTGACGCGTCCGATGTCCACTTCGAGACCAGCAAGGAGGGCGCGCGCCTCCGTTTCAGGCTGGACGGGATACTTTACGATGTCTCCGAGATTCAGAGGAATATTTACGACCTGATCTTAAGCAGGCTGAAGCTTATATCAGGAATGAAAATAAATGTTGCCGATTCTCCTCAGGACGGACGGTTTTCCATGCGGCGCGAGGACATAAGTATCGACGCGCGCATCTCCACCATACCGGCCGAGTTCGGCGAGATGGTCGTCGTAAGAATACTTAATCCAAAGACGATTGATTTAAAGCTCTCTGAGCTTGGCATGCGCGATGATGATAGGGTTATCGCGGAAAACGAGCTTAAGAAGCCGAACGGAATGATTCTTGTTACCGGTCCCACCGGAAGCGGAAAAACAACAACCCTTTACGCTTTCTTAAAGGAGGTGCAGGACCCGGGGTCGAAGATAATAACAATAGAAGATCCGATAGAGTATAGATTGTCGGGAATAGAGCAGACTCAGGTGAGCAAGGACGGGAGTTATGATTTCAGCAACGGACTAAAATCTATTCTGCGTCAGGACCCGGATATCATAATGGTCGGAGAGATACGGGACAGAGATACCGCCGAGACGAGTCTGAACGCTTCTCTCACGGGACACCTGGTTTTTTCCACGCTCCACACCAATAACGCCTCGGGGGCCATCCCGCGGCTGGTTGATCTGGGTATAAACCCGAAAATTATAGGGCCGGCTTTGGACTTGGTTATAGCCCAAAGACTGGTGAGGAGAATCTGCCAAAAATGCAGAAAGGAAAACGCGTTAAGCGACGAGCAGAAAAACGACATTTCTTCTTTTCTTGCCTCTCTCCCCGAGCGCGTGAAAAAACCGGATATTAACGAGATAAAGATTTTTTCATCGGTTGGATGCGAGGAGTGCGAGGGCGGGTACAAAGGAAGGGTCGGGATATTCGAGTTTTTCGAGGTCAGTGATAAGTTTGAGGTGCTGATAAACAACGGTGCCGCTGAGTCGGAGATAGAAAAAACCGCCAAAGAAGGCGGGATGGCAACACTGCAGTCGGACGGCATATTGAAAGCCCTGCTTGGAGAGACTACACTGGAGGAGATCGAGCGCATAACCGGCCCGATCGAGTGGAAGGCGGGATCGTGAATCGCGTACCGCGAATCATGAACCGCGAAACACGAGTACTGAAAATTTAAAATCTTAAATATAAAAAGTAAAATCTGGAGCCGAAAGTTTTAGATTTTCGATTTTAGATATTAAATTTAAGATCCACGATCTAAGATTCACGTTCTACGCTTATGTCTGAAATAAACCCTTCGACTCGCTCCGCTCGCTCAGGGTTTTTTCGTCCAGGCATAAGCCTGAACGGAAAAAAGCATAAGCCTGCGGGTTATTTAGTTTGGATCTTCCGGAGAAGAAGTTAGGAATCATTCCGAGGAGAGACTCAGCCGGAGCCAAATCATCCTAGGCTAAGAATGCTTCCATAACCCGCAGACTTATGCTTTTAACAGTCCCTATCGTAACATATAACTAATCTCTTGTCAAGGGGTGGGGCCCTACGGCGCCGAGGGTGCGGAAATCATTGAATCGCATCGTTTTCATCCAGTTTTCGTTCCGTCACTGTTATTGCCGGAAGATAAGAGGTAAGCTAGAGGTGTGAAGAGAGAGATCGGAGATAAAAACATAGATTCGGCTCTCCGGCCGTCGAGGTGGGAGGAGTATATCGGTCAGGAGAAGACAAAGGGGAACCTGCGGATGATTATCGAGGCCGCCAAGATGAGGGGGGAGGCGGTGGACCACCTTTTATTTTACGGACAGGCCGGCTTGGGCAAGACGACGCTTGCCGCTCTGGTCGCGAAAGAAACCTCGGCCCCACTGCGTATAATTACCGGCTCCTCGATAGAAAAAGCCGGAGACCTGGCCGCGCTTTTAAGCAGTCTCGAGGACGGGGAGGTTCTTTTTATAGACGAGGCGCACAGACTGAACCCCGCGGCCGAGGAGGTTTTATACCCGGCGATGGAAAGCAGAAAACTGCATATAGTCATAGGAAAGGGAACCGGCGCGCACGCGGTTTCGATAGACCTTCCTCCGTTTACCCTGATAGCGGCAACGACTAGGTTTGATATGCTGTCTTCTCCATTGCGCTCCAGATTCGGCGCGATCTTTCATCTCGAGTTTTATACTCAAGGAGAGATAGCCGAGATTTTGAGGCGTTCGGCGAAACTTTTGAGCGTCAAGGCGGATGGAGAGGGGCTTGAGGTTCTTGCTAAGGCGTCGAGATTTACTCCCCGGACGGCTAATAGACTTTTGAAGCGCGCCAGGGATTATCTGGCGGTTAAAAATCTTAAGGTTATAGATAAGGAAACCGCGAGAGCGATACTGGGTATTATGGAAATAGACGATCTTGGGTTGGAGCCGGTAGAGAGAAAGATTTTAGAGTTAATAGCGCTGAAATTTAAGAAGGGGCCGGTCGGGATAAGGACCATTACGGCGGCGAGCGGGGAGGAACAGGCGACGATAGAAGAGGTGTATGAGCCGTACCTCATGAAGCTGGGTTTCATTAAAAGAACTCCAGCGGGAAGAGTCCTGGAGGAGGAGGCGGTAGAGCATTTAAGGCGTGAGCAATGGCGAGTTTGAGATTATCTAATCTTAGAGAGACTAAAAGAGCCGCGGAAAGCGCGGCTAAGGAGATCGCTTCTAGATCACGTAAAGGGGCGGCTGTTTTGGCTTTAAGAGGAGAGCTTGGTTCGGGCAAGACTACCTTCATAAAATTTCTGGCTCGCGATCTGGGCGTGAAAAGCAGGCTTTCCAGCCCGACCTTCCTTATCATGCGCGGATTTAATATAAACAACTCCAAACTTCCATATAAGCGCTTTTACCACATCGACGCTTATCGGCTGAAAAACTCCAAGGACTTGCTGGCGCTGGGGTTTAAAAACTTAATCAAGGATGAGAAGAATATTGTCGCCATCGAGTGGGCCGACAGGATAAAAGACGTTCTGCCCCAAAAACGCATAGACCTGGATTTTAAGCATGGAAAAACGGAGAATGAGAGAATTATAAAAATAACCAATAAATAAGTTTATGGCCGGAAAGAAAAAACTTTTACTAATAGACGCGAACTCCCTGATCCACCGCGCGTACCACGCCCTCCCTCCGCTTACTTCCAAAGGAGGCAAACCGGCAGGGGCCCTTTACGGATTGTCCAGTATGCTCTTAAAGATTATTAAAGAGCGAAGACCCGAGTATATAGCCGCCGCCTTCGATCGGCCCGAGCCGACGAAAAGGGAGGAAGAGTACGCCGAGTACAAGGCGACCAGGCTACCGGCCGAGGAGTCTCTGGTCAGCCAGCTCATCGAGTCGAGAGAGCTGTTTAAAAAATTCGGAATCGTTTCTTTTGAAAGGCCCGGATACGAGGCGGATGATCTTGTGGCTTCTCTCGCGGAAAAGTTCAAGAATGACGGTCTAGACATTGTGATTTTTTCAGGAGACCAGGATCTTTTCCAGATGGTTGAGGATGGAAAAATAGTTGTCGAGACTCCGTTAAAAGGGATAAGCAGTTCCGTGGTTTATGACAGCGCCGGAGTGAAGGAAAAGTTCGGAGTGCCTCCGGACAAGGTCGCGGATTATAAAGGGCTGGTTGGCGACGTTTCCGATAACATTCCGGGAGTCCCTGGAGTAGGGCCTAAGACCGCGGCCGGGCTTATAGAAAAGTACGGCTCGGTTGAAAATTTGGTTAAGGAGTTTAGGGAGATCGGGTTGAGTGAAGCGAAAGTCG
>JACWAO010000090.1 GCA_014874305.1 Candidatus Colwelliibacteriota bacterium
AAGTCGATTCCCCGATCTATCGGGAAAACCTCCGCTTTTTTAGGATGCAGTTCTAATTTCAGCCTATCTCCGAGATAGGCGCGTACGCGTTCTTTAATAAGGGCCAACCGTCTTTTATTCGTGCCTAAAATAAGGAAGTCGTCCATATAACGGATGTAATACCTTTCTTTTAATTCACGCTTTACGAAGTGATCTAACTCGTTAAGGTAGACGTTGGCGAACAGCTGGCTCGTCAGGTTGCCGATCGGTATGCCTTGCGGATTGCTTTCCACTATTTCCCGCATGAGCCATAGAATGTCTCTATCTTTAATCTTTTTTCCCAAAATCTGCAGCAGTGTTTCGTGGTCTATTGTATCAAAGTACTTGCGAATATCGCATTTAAGGCAGTATATTCGGGCCACGCCCCCCGCCGTCTCTCTCTCTCTCTCTCTCTCTCTCTCTCTCTCTCGTTGACGCTACGGAGAGACTTTATGAAACTCTCCAGCCGGATAACCGCCGCATGAGTTCCTTTTCCTTTGCGACAGGCGTAGGAATCATAGATAAAGCCTTTATCAAGAATCGGCTCGATAATATTGCAAAGCGCGTGATGCACGACTCGATCTCGGAAAGGAGCGGCTTTGATAGTTCTTTTCTTGGAATCGGTAACGACGAACTCGCGATAACCGCCGTGTTTGTATCTTCTGGTCTTTAACTCCCACTGCAAACCTAGGAGGTTTTTCTCAAGATTGTATCCGAACTCTAGGATAAGGCCGCGGTATCGTTTGCATAAACGCGCTTTGTTGTATGCGTCGTGAACGTTCTCGAAATCCGTTATTTTCTGAAACATATCGGTAATTTTTAAGAGTGGCAGAAACCTCTTGCTCCGCGAGACAGGCTAAACGCCCATCTCACGGGGCGGGTTGCGCGCGGGGCGGTAACGCGACGCGCGCAAGGTAGAGATTTATATTTTCCTTAGAGAGAATAATCTCTAAAGAAGGAATAAGGGCAGTAGTCGCCTTGGCGCAGACTTGTATTCGTAAATACTTCGTTCGGGCCAAGCTTCCAGCCCTACGGGCGTAAGCCCGGAGGGAATCTGTATATCGGTGAGTACCGGGCACAGCGGAATCCCACATTGTTGTTCGTATTACCGGTGCCCCAATTCAAGTTCAGTGTGAAGGCCCCATCATTCGAACCATTGTTCCAATTGTCTCCGCGGATGAAGACGCCGCTGTGTTAGCCCTTATCCCTCCGCAAGCCATATGATTCATGGTGTCTACAATCACGTAATCATATGGCGTGTGAAAACTTCTTGCTCCAGCCGGAAAGCAGTCTGCCGATCTCGTTTGTTTTCTCGGCCGCGATGCCGTACTGCCTTACGCTTACAAGGCGAAGGTCTTTGGATAACCGTATTAATATACGCAACTCGTCCAACTCCACGCTGGCTTGCTTTAAGGCCGCTGTTTTATCTCGTTCCAGATTTGCCGCAATCATCGAGTGGATAAGATCAAGGGTTTTGTTCTCTATTCTTTGTCCCAGAACAAACCTCTGGCTTTTCGGGAACTTATTGACGACCGGGTAGAGCCAGAGAATAAAGTCATAGATTTTCTGATAGATTATTAGGTCGTCCAGCATGGAAATTTCTTGAAAAAATTTTTTCTTTGCCACGCACTTCTTTTCAGTGAATGTTCGCGCCATCTTGCTTCGTTCCTAGTTGAATATTCTTCGTAGCCAAGCAAAACGAAAGGCGTCCTGTTTTTAGTTGATTTTACCCTGCCATCGTTATGATCTTTTAATCTCACGCAAATATCATCGGTTTGGCCTATGTAATATTTATGATCTTTTTTACTTTGCAGAAGGTATACAAAATACATCGGGGTTTTTCACAAAATTTTGCGGAAAGATTACGGATTACGGATTTCTACGGAGGACCCTCCGGGTCTACGACCCGTAGGGTCGAAGACTACCGGGCACAGCGGAACCCCACATTGCCGTCCGTACCGCCGGCGCCCCAATCCAAGTACAGTGTGAAGGCCCCATCACCCGAACCATCGCGCCAATAGCCCCCGCGGATGAAGACGGTAGTTCCTAGGTTGCCTCCGGCTCCATAGGTATACATCTGACCTACTCCGTTAGCAGAGTACCAGGAGGAGTTGGGGGGAGCGACTAAAGCTTTCATGACGTCCGTGGTGTAGGAGGAGACGTAGGGGGAACCAGGGGAGGAGTATTCGCACCATTCCCATGAGGCGGAACCGTTGGAACAGGACGGCACGCTCATGGTGTTGGTGTTGTCTCCGGAGTCGTTGGAGGATCTTTGGACATGTTCCCAGACGTTACCGGCCAGATCCCAGATGACGCTGTTGTTAGAGAGAGTGAGGGTTCTTCTTTGGTTGCCTCCGGTATTGGTTTCTCCGTAGTAACCCTGGGTGTCGTCCGTTGAGGCTTGGAGGGCGTCCGCCGGAGCGTTGTCGTTGTGTCCGGAATAGAGGTAGCCGTTGCCTACGCTTCCTCCCGACCAGTTACCGGAGACTCCGGAGACGTTGTCAGCTATCGTCATATACTCATCGTTGCGTATGAGATGGGCTCCGATGTTTCCGCAGTAGGTTACGGCGTCCAGGTGGTCGATATTTGCTATGGGGTAGCCTGTTGGGGCGGAGGCGACGTAGTCCGCGGGAGAGACGCAAGGAGAACTGTTGTCATATGTGTCATACCCCGTATTCGGCGAAGTAAGCGGGGTGTTGCTTGAGGCGCTCACGCATTTAGCATCATACTTCATCACCCAGAAGGTTGG
>JACWAO010000091.1 GCA_014874305.1 Candidatus Colwelliibacteriota bacterium
ATCCGCCAGCCGGCGGATGAAGGATCTGTTCTAAATAAAAACCGGATTCGAACCGGAACAAAGGGGTCGGGGAAAGAATTTCCCCTGTAGGAAAATACTAAAAACCGAGGGTTTTTAGGGAGCGGAGCGACGTGAGATTCCGGTCGCCCGCGCTCATTGTCATCCTGAACGTAGTGGAGAATCTATACTTAACTCTGTATCAAGCTCTTAGAACCTAAAATTTAAGGTGGAAGTATTGGAATGTCTTCCGACCGATGGACGAGAAAACTTAACCAACAATGTGATTTATCGAAGCGTGAAGCCGTGATTTATAGAAATGTAAATGACACTTATTGTCACTCCCATAACAAACAGCGTACCAATAATAGCTAGAGCAATCCAATATAGTTTGCCAGATTGATTATTTCCTTGCGCTACCTCAGGGAGAACGTCTTTTAAAGAGCTATATAGTTCGTAACCGAAAGATACGAAGAATGGGACGACAAACAAAGGAAGTATGAAGTCCAGGTAGTTTGTCAGGGGAGGAGTAGAAAGGAGACCTATGACCGCTGTGATGACCCATAAGAAAAGTGCTGCCAACAATACTCTTCCGGTTACTGCCCAAAAGTAGGGGTTTATGTATCTTTTGCTCTCAATAAAGGCCACCAACCCTCTTTTTCCTTCGACTACAAAAATGTAAGGATATGCCCAAAACCAAATTTCTAAAACTATTATAGGAATAAGCAAGATGAGACGAATAAGAGAAATGAAATGTAAATGTGGCATATATACACCAAAAGACATAGCGGCAGACCATAACTTTATAGGGACGATGCGGGGTATAAGTATTAAAATGGGAACTATTATAGCATTCACCCCCTCGTAAAATAATACCGCGAGTGCTGTTGTCCAAAGATAACTAACAAGATGCTGGGCCACATAACGATAGGCGGAGACGAAACTATCTCTTTTCTGTAAAACACGGATTAATGCGGGGATCGAGAACGCCGTTAGAGTTAAACCAATAATCATAGCTACGACCGCCCATATAGAACTGTGATTATAATAATCAGGGGTACCGAATAAACTGAAAGTGGCGTAGGTATATTGATAAATCTTTATAATCAGAACCAAAAGATAGGCCGACAAAAAAATAAAAGTAAGGTTTAGGAAATTTCTGGAATAAGTCTTCCAGGCAGATTTAAACAAAGCAAAAAAGGAAGGCAGGGCAACTCTTTCTTTCATAGTTATATTCTAGCACGGGGTCAGAATATATCAAATTATACTATCACCCCTCCACCGATCACCTCTCCCCTGCTCGTATAGAAAACAGCCGACTGGCCCGGGGCTATGAAGCCCTGCGGAGAGCGGAAAATTATAGAAGTCTCTCCGTTACTATTAGATACCGTTGCCTGAACTAATCTCTGTCTGTACCGAGTTCTTACCTTGGCTTTGAACGTTTTTTTATCCGCGTACTTCTTATCTATGATATTTACGTCGCGTAATGTAATAGATTTCGTCATCGCGACCGGATTGTTTTTATCCGCCACGACGGTTATCCGGTTGGTCTCGGCATTTTTTCCGGTTACGTAATATGGAGTTTTTCCAGGGACGGCTAATCCATGCCTTTGTCCGACAGTGTAAAACTGCACCCCCTTGTGCTCGCCGATTTTTTCGCCGGAGGCGTCTACTATCTCACCGGGCCTCTCGGGAATGTAGGCCGAGAGAAATTCATCCAAAGTCACCTGCCCCAGGAAACAGATTCCCTGCGAGTCTTTCTTTCTCGCGGTAGACAGGCCCGCTTTGGCCGCTATCTTACGTACCCGCGGCTTAATAAGACCTCCTATCGGGAAAAGAGCATGCTTAAGCTGGTTCTGCGTAAGAGTCCACAGGAAGTATGACTGATCTTTGTTCTTGTCCTTGGCTGCCCATAGTTCAGCGCTTTTATCGGTTTCTTTTTTTATCACGTAATGGCCGGTGGCCACGTAATCCGCGCCGAGCTCAAGAGCTTTCTTTAAAAACAAACCGAACTTTATCTCCTTATTGCAGGCCACGTCCGGATTAGGAGTCAGTCCGGCCTTGTATTCACTAACCATGTAGTCAACCACAGCCCGTTTGTACTCCTCTTCCATATTAAAAACATAAAAAGGTATGTTTAGCGCTGCCGCCACTCTTCTCGCGTCCTCGGCCTCCTTCTCATCGCACCCGCCCCTGTTCCAACAGCGAAGATGTACGCCGGTAACTTCGTAATTTTTATTTTTCAGCAGTAAAGCCGCGACCGAGGAGTCAACCCCGCCTGAAAGACCTATGAATACTTTTTTCTTTACCGAGTTCAAGGTTGTTTATGTTTTTCTTTTTGGATCGACGAGTTTGAAGATTATAAAAGACAGGAGGCCTAGCTGTATGGTGGGAGTTAGGCCGATACCCAGTACCGGTATTATCGGCATAAAGCTGTTGTACGCCCAGCGTCCGGTCTCTAGCGCGTATTTTTCTATCAGGACGGCCGTTACAATACCGAATATAATAGCGTACCATTTTCTTTCCCGCAGGTAACCGACGTTAAGAAGCAAGATTCCGAGCAGGGTTATAAAAACAGCGTCGAAAAGCGTCGCCCGTAATATCACAAGCTCGGTTATCGGCCTGCCGCTCGGCGAGAAGTACAGGTATGAATGCAGGCTCTCCCATATCCAGTTTAACACAAAGGCGTACGCGAAAATCAGCGCGGTTTTCTTCGTCTTGGCATCAGTTTTTATACTATAACCCATCGGTAGGATTTTCCGCTTTTATGCTTTTTCCACTCTTTCAACATACTCGCCGGTCTGGGTGTTAACGCGGATCACGTCGTCCTGGTTGATAAATAATGGCGCGTTCACGGTTGCTCCGCCCTCGATAGTCACGATCTTCGTCCCGCCCTGAGCGGTGTTTCCCTTTATGGCCGGCGGGGCCTCGGTTACCTTGTACTCCGCCTTAATCGGCAGTTCCACGTTAAGTATCTCCCCTGTCTCGTCGCTCATAAGCTTGATGGCGGTAACCTCCATATTCGGTTTGAGGAAGATAACCGATTCTCCAAGAGACTCCTCTTTAAGAGAAAAGCGGTTCTTGGGATTGCCGACCTCGTCGAACCACGCTTCTCCTCTGTTTTTATACAAAAACCGCGACGTCATCTTCTCTATCTCCGCCTCCTTAAATTGATCCGCTGGTTTGAAACTGCGCTCAAAAACTCTTCCCGTGCGCAAGTTTTTTATTCTCGTCTGGACATTCGAGCCGCCCCGGCCGATATGCTGGTGCAGGACCGACATTACAACGTAAGGGTCTCCTTCTATCATCATTAAGCTTCCGTTCTTTAAATCGTTTATTGTTAACATTTGATTAGGTAATTATTTAAGAATAGGCGATCCTTCGACTCGCCTCAGGCTCGCTCAGAATACCCTTCGCCGCGGCTCAGGGTAAATAGCGACGGACAAGGTAAGCGCCTTTAACAAGTTCAACATCCGTGGTCGCCTCGAGTCCTTAATCTCCTGGAGGGTTTGGGGGTTCGCCGGCTACCGGCGGTTCCTCTTCCTCGTCTGACGGCAAGACTTCGGATAACGCTTCCCTTAACTCATCGAAATTAATCTGTCTTTTGGTTTTATCGCGCCTCACCGGAGCGGGAGGCTGTTGGGTAAGAATATCCAAGGATTGTTCCTCTCTGCGGCCGGCGCGTTCCTCGACGACGTTCTTTCCAGCCATCCACTCGTCGCTGATTTTCTTGTCAACCGATTCCTTGGGAGTGCCGTAAAGCCTTCTGTTATTTTCTATTATCTCCTCGGCGTATGACAAGCCTTCCTGCGAAAAACGGGGAGGCAGGGATTCCGCGGAAAACGGACGGGAAGCTATGCCGTCTATCATCAGTTTCACGTAAACGTTGTGCTGAGGAAGGTTGACAAAATCCGGAGCCATAAATTCCGGAGAAAATTCCTTTTCCAGGAACTCGGCATCGGCCGCTCCGATGCGGAAGATGACGAAAGTTCCCACGTTCCCCATAATCGCGTCCCGCACGGTTTCATCAAGCTGGGCTATATACTGGTGCGCCAAAACCAGGCTCAAGCGGTATTTTCTCGCCTCGGAAAGTATGTTGACGAACGATTCCGTGGAAAAGTTTTGAAACTCGTCGATATAAAGATAAAAATCGCGCCGTTCGTGTTCGGGTATGTCCACCCTGCTCATGGCGGCCAACTGCATCTTGGTAATCATCATCGCTCCCAAGAGGGCCGAGTTGTCCTCCCCTATTCTTCCTTTAGAAAGATTGAGTATGAAAATCTTGCCCTCGTCCATCATCTGCCTTATATCAAACGTGGAGTGGGGCTGGCCTATGATGCGCCGAATAAGAGGATTAGAAACAAACTGACCGACCTTGTTCTGAATGGCCGCGGTCGCCTCGGTCTCCAGTCTCTGCGTATAGCGCGCGAACTCATCCGTCCAGAATCCTTTCACCACCGGATCGGTAAGGTGCGTGACAACTTCATTCCTGTAGCCCTTGTCGGAAAGCAGGCGCATTATTCCCAAAAGAGTCGAGCCCGGGTATTCGAGAAGAGAAAGCAGGGCGTTATTCAAGATATACTCCATGCGTGCGGACCAGACGTCCGGCCAGATTTTTTTAAATACACCCATGATGCTCGAGGCGATTATGTGGTAGTGCTCGTTTCTGACCTTCTCCAGGGGATTAAAAGCGAAAGGAAAGTCCGTGTCGGCAGGATTAAAGTAAATAACGTCTCCTATGCGGTTTTCCGGAATGAGACTTAAAAGCTTTTCGGCGAAGTCTCCGTGCGGATCAACAACGCCCACCCCGTGGCCGGCCATTATGTCGTCAATCACCATATTTTCAAGAAGAGTTGTTTTTCCCGATCCGGTTTTACCGATAACGTAAAAATGCCGGCGTCGGTCATCTTTTTTAATGCCGAATTTTACGTTCTTATTCCGAAAATTCGTCTGGCCGAAAGTAGTTATCTCTTCTTCCATTTTCTGTTAGTTTAGCTTAAAACGCCTTCTTTAGGAACCTTTAACGGCGCGCAAGTTTATCCGGTTATAGGCAGGTTCATCGGCGGCGTTCCCTTCTTCGCCTCGAGCTGGGTGAGGCGCGGCGCCTGGACGAACGAGGCGGGCGGATGAAAAATAGTAGCCAGCTCTTCCGCGTTCAAAACAGAATCCTGAAGGCGCAAATACTGGGCGATCGGAAGCTTAACCAATCTTTCTCTATAAGCTCTGAACAACAGCTTTTTTCTTTCCAGAAGCCTCCATTTTTTAAACGTTCTTCCGACTTTTGTGGCTGAGGTAAGGGTTCCGTTCCCGGGACGGAAGGCGTTCAAATCCTGGGTGTTAAATATCCTAAACGCTCCACTCAAGGCCGGCAAGTTCGCCTTGTTAAACCCTTCCTTCTTGTCTATGTAAATCACGCGGATAATCGTTTCAAACCCGACCTTGCCTATTTTGTTGGCAATAGCTTTGGCTACGTTTTGCTCATAAGGATTGAGAAATTTTACCGGCGGTTCCGCCTTTTTTTCCGGCGCGCTTCCCCACGTCGGGTAAACAACCGGCGCGGATATCAGGTTTTTAACAAACATTCCCGTGCCCGCGAGGGCGCCGCTTTTCTTTTCTTCCTTCTTGGGCTGGCCGGCTATTTTGGATATCTCCGCCTCTCCTTTCTTTTTCCAGTCGTCTCCAGCGGCTTTTATAAGTATCTGCACCCACACTCTTTCCTCTTCCTTAAGATTAGACATCATCTCGATTAAGGGAGAAATAGGGTCGGTGCTTTTCTCTTCCTTAATCCCTTCGAACTCAGGATATGTTCTTATGGGGTAGAAACTCCCTCTGGCCAGGATGTAGTCCTGACCGAATATATCGTACTGGTCGTTTGGCACGACTTCCGGCATGGTTTTCACGTAATCTTCAATCTCTTCTATCTCCACATCCGGATATTGGGAAAAGAAAGATGATTCGATAAGATTGCGGAACTTGGAAGGCGTCGTGACGTAAAAGCGCACTCCGTTCGATGTCCCGACTATCTCGCAGGAGAGCCAGTCCTCTACTTTACCTTCTTTAAAAACCTCGACCGGCTTTACGCCAAAACTATACGTTCCGTGAAGGCTCACGAAAACCTGCTCCATCGATTTTATGGACTTGAAGTTCTCGCCTGGGACGCGTATTTCGAGAGTAATCCACTTTATCTTGCCGACGTACCCGCGAATCCTAGTATGCATAAGCCAATCCGTGAATATGGCCACGGCAAAAAACAAAATAGCCGCGGCGAATCCTAAATTGATCAAGCCCAATAAAGATTTTATTAAAGAGCTGGCTATAGGATTCATTTTTCTTATGCGTTAATGGTGTAGACCCCCCTTTTAACCAGGACGAATCTCTTGTCCCGTATTAGTTCGTTATGAACCGTGGCCGCCGATCTGGACGTTTTCCCGATTGAGTTCACTTCTTTAGCGATGTCTCCAAAATGCATCGGCCGTCCGGCGCGTATTAAAACCAAGTACGTTCTATCGCGTACGGTTTTAGGGTTGATGTGTAGCCAATTTCCGCTTCCCAAATCCCCGTAGGGTCCGATCATAAAGTTCTTGGAAATAGAGAGGCAGTTTATTATGACTAGCTCGGAAATTTTGAATTGATTGGCCGCGGAGTAGAGGAAGGAGTCGAAATCCGGCTTGCGGTGGGAATGAAGTTTGCCGATTAGCTTCAAGGCGGTTTTTTCCACGGAGGAGTTATTGTGCCAGTAGGCGTGGGAATCGGCGGTTTCATATACCACGGTCGGGCCGTTTAACAGTTTGGAAAGAAACTTGATTCTGTTTCTTAAGATAGCGTCTTTATCCCCGGATATCCCCCAGGAAGATTTTAAATCATTCGCCAAAAAATCATCGCGGCGGATACTGCCGACGCCGTTTAAATAGTCGTGCACCAGCCGCACAAAAAGACGGGCCTCCTCGTTGTCCCGTAACTCCTCGCGGGCGACCTCCATCGCTTTCGCTTCTATCTGCCTTACCCTCTCGCGGGTTAATCCCAAGTCCCCGCCAATATCCTCGAGAGTGGACGTGTCGGATCTCTTTAAACCGTAACGTCTATTAAGGATATCCGACGACCTGTCGTCTCTGCTCCTTAAAGCCAAGCCGACCAGCCCATCAACATCCGGGAAGTTCTTGTCTATTGACATAATCTGGAATATACACTATTTGCGGCCATAAGTCAACTATTTACGGTCTTTTTCACCCTCCCTATTGCTCATAACCAGTAAGGGGCTGGCAACGAAAATAGAGGAGTAGGTTCCAGCTATGATCCCGATAAGAAGCGTCAGGGCGAAAAACTTCAGGTTGCCCGGCCCGAGGAAGTACAAGGCCAAAAGCACCAGGGCGAGGGAGAAAGAGGTGTTTATGGAGCGGTGCATTGTTTCGTTTACACTGCGGTTCACGACATCCGGAAGGTCTATTTTGCCTTTTTCCCTGCTCAGGTTTTCCCTGGTACGGTCAAACACAACGATAGTGTCGTGAACCGAAAAACCCATAATCACAAGAAGGGCGATTATAAAATTAGTATCTATGGTCAGACCAAAGAAATATCCGATGGCGGCATAAGCTCCGGCAGGTATTATGACGTCATGGAGAAGCGTCAAAAGAGTTATAAATCCGTACTTCCACGAGCTAACCGGACGGGAGACGCGTCTAAAAGCGTAGGCGACGAATAAAGATATTCCGGCCAGGACGAAGATAATCGCCAGAATGGCGCGCCTGGCAAGACTGGCGGAGACGGACGGGGAAAGCGACCAGAAGTCCTGGCTTTCAACACCAGCGCCAAATTTGGTCTGCATAGCGCTCAGGTACGCGTTTCTCTGATCCTCGGTTATCTCGGGAAGAGTAATCGAGTAGTTTTTGGTAACGCTGTCGTAAGCCACTATGGGACTCGCGGCTCCGGCTTGTTCCAGGACTGTCTTGATTTGCGATGGGGTGGCGTTCGGGATTTTCACGTCCCAAACCGTTCCTCCGGCGAAATCAACGCCCAGGCGAAACCTGAAGAAAGCAACGCTTCCCGCGCTTAAAAGCACCAGGATTAAGGCGATGGTCAGGAATATTTTTCTTCTGCCGATGATGTTTATGTTCATGGTTATTGCTTCAAAAACACTTTAAGTATCGCCCTGGTTACGAAAATGGCCGAGAACATGCTGATTAAAACGCCTATTCCAAGCGTGAAAGCGAACCCACGGACGAATTCCGAAGTGAAAGCGTAAAGAATGAGCGAGGTGATGATGGTGCTTATATTAGAGTCGCGGATCGAGGGCCAGGCTCTTCTGAAGCCCTCTTCTATAGCCTTGCCTCTAGCGAGACCTTTTCTGATCTCTTCCTTGGTCCTTTCAAAGATAAGAATATTGGCATCCACCGCCATGCCTATGGAGAGTATGAAACCGGCAATTCCCGAAAGAGTCATGGTAAACATCGGCATGAGTTTAAACACGGAAAGGGAGAAGATTATGTAGATGACAAGAGCCAGGTCGGCGAAAAGTCCGAAAAGGCGGTAGTAGATAAGCATAAAAAGGAGAACCAATCCCGTTCCGATAAGTCCGGCATAGACTATGTTGCGCAAGGAGTCCGCGGCGGCCGAAGCGCTGACGGTTCTTTCGTTAATAAGCGTGATTGGAGCGGACAGGGCACCGGCGTTAAACCTCGAAACCAGTTCCTTGGCCACGGATTGGGTAATCCCGCTTCCCGAGATCTGCGCCTGCCCTCCGCTTATCGCCTCATTGATTACCGGACAGCTTCCGTTCGGATCGTTTGGAAAAACAAAGTTTCCGTCTATAAAAATACAAAGGGGTTTGCCGACGTTTTCCGAGGTGAGTTTCTGGAATATAGCCGCTCCTTGAGGATTAAGCTGGAAGTCCACGATCGGCCTGTTAAACTGGTCGAAGTTCAGGGAGGCGCTAGTCATATATCTTCCGGTTATCCCGGTCGGAATATAGGAGTAGGCGCTGGAGCTCGCGCTTGTGCTTGACGCGCTGTTGGCCTCGGCCAGACG
>JACWAO010000092.1 GCA_014874305.1 Candidatus Colwelliibacteriota bacterium
GCAGCAGGACTGCCGCCTCCACCCTGTTCCGATCCGTAGAGACGGAGGATTCCGGAGAGGGAGTTGCGGGAAAGCCTGCTCAAAGGATAGGGCAACCGGTAAATGACTTGCGTCTGCCTGACCGGGCCATAGGTCCTGTCGGGCACCAACGGAACCAGAGAGGTCCCGCTCAGATACTCGGGCCGCATGCCTCCGTTCCTCAGCTCCGAAACAAGAGACTTGTTCCCCAAAGAAACCACGAGTTTCATTTCGCCTACTTCCAACACACAAACCTCCTTCGATTTCCGCGACACGCAACTGCGCCATGACACGGAAGCTGTTGCCTCTTTCGGCCGGCAACTAGCCAAGTGTCTGCTCTTTTTTTGCGAGCAGCGTTCTAACGCCTAACGCGGCAGAACGCTGCCCACAAACCGAATGATTTATGATCCTGGTGTAGAAGATCAAAAAGACCAAAGAGAAGGGCTTACACACTCTTATACTTTGCCCTTAAAAAATAAAAAACTCCTTGGAGTAGTTGTATTAGGTTTAGCACTGAGGAATTTAAGAGTCAATAGTTGAAAAATAAGAGTATTTTCTTTATACATTATAGGGACCGTCAGGGTAGCTCAGTCGGCAGAGCGAGGGAGTCATAACCCCTAGGTCGTGGGTTCGATTCCCACCCCTGACACTAGAATTTTAGCAACTCCACGCTATCGGCATAAAATAAATCATGAAAAGGACCCGGGCTGTAGCTATTATTGTAAATGATGGGGACGTCTTGCTTCTGCGCCGGATAAGTCACGGAAAAGAGTATTATGTTTTCCCCGGCGGCGGCGTGGAAAACGGGGAAACCGTCGAGCAAGCCGTAGAGCGCGAAGCGTGGGAAGAAACGTCCTTGAAAATCAAAATAAAAAAACTGCTCTATCATCATATTTATAACGATAACACCGAACAGTTTTTCTATCTTTGTGACTACCTTTCCGGCGAACCAAAGCTTGGCGACGCGAATGAAGCGCAGGAAATGACAAGAAGCAGTGTAAATTTTTACAATCCCGAATGGCATGAAATAAAAAACTTACCCAGACTATTGTTGTACCCTTTAGAAATCAGGGATTGGTTTATAAACGACCTAAAAACGAATTTTGAGGATACCCCTAAAGAAGCGGTATTAAAAACGTCTGAATTGCGGCACTCATTATAACAATAATTATTTAGGCTGGAATTGCCGAAAAGATATTCCTATCCTATAATCCTTTTGTATTAAGCGGGCGTAGCTTAGTTGGCTTAAAGCGCTTCCCTGTCACGGAAGAGATCGCCGGTTCGAATCCGGTCGCCCGCGCTCATTGTCATCCTTCATCCGCCAGCCGGCGGATGAAGGATCTGTTCTAAATAAAAACCGGATTCGAACCGGAACAAAGGGGTCGGGGAAAGAATTTCCCCGTGTAGGAAAATACTAAAAACCGAGGGTTTTTAGGGAGCGGAGCGACGTGAGATTCCGGTCGCCCGCGCCGCGTAAAAATAAAAACACCTGTTCTTGACTGGTGTTTTTATTCACGTGGCCACGTGATGACATTAGTCATTTTATGTGGCAGAATTAAAGTACGTATTGGATTTACGTCTTGGAATGCGCAGATGACAAAACGTGGTATATTGGTTCAAGCTCCGATCTTAAAAGAAGATTGATGGAACATAAAAGAGGATATGGTTCTCATACAACGTCTTTAAAAACAAATTGGGAATTAATTTATTGCGAAGGATACTTAGATAAAAAAGACGCTCTGGGTCGCGAGAGATTTTTGAAAAGTGGATCCGGTAGAAGATTTTTAAAAAAGCAACTGTATCATTATCTCCAAAAATTTATTTAGCAACTTATCGAAGTTGAACTTCAATCACCCCTCCGCCGATCATCTCTCCCTTATTGGTATAGAAAACCGCCGCCTGGCCCGGTGCTATGAAGCCCTGCGGGGAGCGGAAAATTATAGAAGTCTCTCCGTTATCATTAGAC
>JACWAO010000093.1 GCA_014874305.1 Candidatus Colwelliibacteriota bacterium
CCGCGGTAACGTACGAAGCTTTCCCTATCTCTTCCAGCTCAGACTCTACCTCCCTCCTGCGGCCATCTCTTTTTCCTCTTTCGGCTTTTTCTGTCGCCTCTTTCTCCGCTTTCACCCGCTCGGCTGCCTCTTGCTGACGTTCCGGACTTAACTTGCCGCTATCGAGTTCCGCGAGTTGGGCTTTAAGTCTTTCCGTTTCCGCTTTAATCTCCGCGCTCTGGTACTGCGCCCTCCCCAACTCCTCAAGCCTAGCCTCCGCCTTTCTTCGATCATCATCTATGGCTTTCTGTTCCGGAGTCGGCTGTTTTTCCGGCTGTCCAGAAACCGGTGCTTCCACTCCGTTTGGGGCGCCTTCCGCCGCAACCAGCGCGCTTTTTTCTTCCCTACCTATACCCTCTTTCTCCTGGCCAACTCCTTCTTTGGCAAGCGAGGCGGATGCCGAAAAATCTGGCCCCGGCTGCCTAAAAGCGCCGGGATTCCATTTTCTTAAATCATCCCAACTTACCACCTTAGTTAATATTGTGCCGTCTTTATCCCACTTATAAACATTAACAAGACCGCCCTCTGTTTCTCCAGGAAACCACATGCCGTCCATCTCTCCAGATGATCTTAAAATATTTGCCGTCCGGGTAAGTTTCATAGCCTTAAAAAGTTCAAGCCCCCATGATTGCTTTGGACCAATTTCTATGGTGGGGGGCGCGGCTTTGGGCGCGCTCGCGGCCTTGGCGTCTAACCCCTTAAGCTCCTCCTCTAAAGATTTTTGCCTATCAATCGACTCCTGAGTTTTAACAGGATTCCCAGCTATCTTTTCAAGTTCTTGATCTATTTCTTTTTTCCTATCTACACCCCCTTGAGCCGCGGCACTCTCCACGCTTGGAGGCACAACTTCGACGGGTTTCTGCCCCTCCGGTTGTTCCGGTTGAGCTGAAACAGGCGCTGGCTCGGCCGATTCTGTTTCCGTTCTTCTTGGTGCCGGTGTAGGAGAAATTTCTAGTTCTGGTTTCGCATTTAAAGCCGCTTCGCTCGGCGTTAATCTCGGCCCCGCCTCACCAAAAGAGGAGATTCTTCCCGTAAGCAAGTCGTCTCTAGCTTGATTCTCCTGATCAAAGGTAAACCTTATTCCTTCCTTAACCTGCTTTATCTTATCCTGATTTTCCGGCGTGTTAGACAACCCCTTGAGCTCGTTTTGTAATTTACCGCGTTCCGCGTAAAGCGGGTTTACTATATCAAAATACGCGCGCTGGTCCGGAGTACTTTGGACAACATTTTCGTTTTTATCGAGCGCGGAAGCGCCGGCATTTTCTACGCCGTTCGATCCCAAATCATTGTTTCCATTTCCCGGACCTCGCTCGCTCATCTCTTGTGTTAATTTTCACTTAAATCATCCTACTAAAACTACCTATAGTCAACACCTATCGTAGCTACGCTCTCAGTCTTCTTAAAATATCCGCCTCCACTACGCTCCTCTGGCGCCCGTATTTAAGCCGCGCGATCTCCTTAACGGATCTCGCTATCTCCTTGTCTCCGGACTGGGGAGGAGTGGTTTTGATATTAAACGGTTTTGCCGCCTGCCCGCCTATAAGCAGTTTCGCGTAAGCGTTGTAATTATCGATGTTTGTAAGATCGCTCTTGGAAAACGTTGGTTCGAACTCCTTGCCAAGTTCCTCCGCGTCGGGGACTCCCACGCGGAATACTACTTTCGATCCGACGTTTCCGAAAACAGAATCTTTTATCCTGTCGGTAAGCTGGGCGATAAACTGATGGGCGATAGTAAGATTTAACCTGTACTTCCTGGCCTCGGAAAGGATTACCGCGATCGAATCGGTCGTAAAGTTATGGAACTCGTCGATGTAAAGATAAAAATCCCTTCTTTGGTTTTCGTCTCCTATATCCACGCGGGAAAGCGCGGCCATAAGAAGCTTGCCGACGATAACCATTCCCAAGAGATTGGCATTTATATCCCCTATCCTTCCCTTCGACAGATTGACTATCAATACTTTCCCTCCATCTATTATTTCACGGAAGTTAAAAGCCGACTGGGTCTGCCCGATTATCGGACGGATATAATCATTCGCGGTGAAGTTGCTGAATTTGGATGTGATGTACGGCGTGATGTTGGCTAAGGCCGCCTCTCCTCCGGCCTTAACGGCCTCCTTCTCCCAGAAATCTATCACCGCCGGATTGGTTATCCTTTTAAGTTTCCTTCCCCTGTACTCCGCGTCGGTAAACACCCGCGGCACTTCCATAAGAGTAGCCGGCTCGTTATGCATATCCTCCATAAGAAGGAGCAGGGCGTTTTTCATATACTGCTCGAACATCGGGCCCATCGTTTCCGGCGGAAAAAGCTTGTTAAAAATTCCCTGCATCTCGTTCACGATAAAAGTCTTCTCCTCCGGCCGCGCCAGATTATACTCCAGCATATTCAAGCCCACCGGCCGCTCAATATCCGACGGGTCCAGAACCACTATGTCGTCGTATCTTTCCTTCGGCGTCAAGGCCATAATGCCCTCCGCCAAGTCTCCGTGGGGATCAATGATAGCCAGTCCTTTTCCGTTTTGCAGGTCATTGACCGCCATGTTTTTCAAGAGCGCGGATTTTCCGGTTCCTGTTTGCCCGATAACGTACAGATGTCTTCGGCGATCATCCTCTCCGAGCATAATCGTCTTCCTCTCGCCTCTGAAGATACTTTCCCCGAGTACGACGCCGCTCGTCGGCAGGTTCGCCGGAGCCGGAGCCTCTTTGCTTTTAAGCCACTTAATCTTCTGCACGCCGATAGTCGAGGTCGGCAGGTGAAAGATGCTGGCAAGCTCGACGGCGTTAAGAATCATCGCTTGATTCGGATCAAACTGCCGGAACGAATAAAGAAACGTCAGGGTCTTCGCGTTCGCCGGCTTTACCGCGTACACCTCTCCCCTTCTTGGAGACTGAAACTGCGAGAAAGAGTCGGCGACGGCCATAACCAGGCTCTCGGAAGCGGCATAATCCGGAGCCGAGGCCAGCACCCTGAAATTAACCTCGAAGAGTGGATGCCCGAGTTTTGATTCAAGTATCTTAACCATCTCCGCATCCACATCCTTAAGCTTCTCATCCTTTTCCTCTTTCTTCTGTGGGTTTATCGCTGTAGCAAAATCCTTAAGCGTGAAGCCGGTCGGACCGGAAATGACCTTTTCGGGGCTTTCTCCCTTTTTGAGTTCGCTTATCTCGCGCAGGATGTTTTTCTTAACTGATGCTTTGGCCGGCCTGGCCACGATCTGTATGGCTATCCCCTCCCCGGCCTCGGCCACGTTCGCTAGTCCGCTCAGTATCGGAGCGAAAGTATCTATATTCGTATCCTCATACGTTCTTATGGGTAAAGCGTAATCGCCCCTTTGCTTTAAAAAAATTCCGGCCGATGCTCCGGTTGGATTAAAAATATTGTACTCCTCCGTTTCTTCGACTCTCGCGTCGGAAAACAATCCCTCCACTTGCCGCTTCACGGTCGGGATGGATGACGCGGGAACCGAGATATAAAAATGTATTTCTTCGCCGATATGATGCACCGCCGCCTCGAGCGCGAAAGGAAGTTTCAATCCGGAAAGAAGACTGTAAAGCTGAGCAGACTTGTTTATCTCCTCTTTTAAATCGGTCTCCGGCTCAGGCTGTTTCTGCGGTACGCTGACAAGAAGGAGTTTAAAGCGGAGCGATCCTATAATAGCCTGCTTTAGCGACGCCTTCCTCGCGAAGAACAGGAAGACCAGCAGAGCCGCCAAGACTATCGCGGGAACCGCGAATATCATATCAGTTTCCTGGCTTGCATCTCGGCATACAACTTGTCGACCAAAGCGTCGTGAAAAGCGTCAAGGACGAACGGACCGGCGGACCTCGCCTGTTTAATCGCCTCATCCACCCCTTTGCGGAACGCCGAATCAAGCAGTCTCTCCACCTCGAGTTTAACCTCCTCCGGCGCCTGGTTAACATAATCGGGAAGGTAAGGAGACGGGGCAAGGCCGGAATTATCGGCACCTTCCTGCTCCTTAACCTGAGTTTGCCCGCCGTAAACAACAGGACGCATAACTTGTTTTAAAACCTCCCTTGAGGAACCCTCTTCAGCCGACTTTTCTTTTACCTCGGCCGCGAGCCGCGCGATATCCGCCTCGATCGCCGACTGGGCCGCTCCGCTTCCCTCGATCTTCTCCATAGCCATGACTTAATAATACTTCCCGACAACACAAAAAAGAAGACCCTGTTTTTGCCGGTGGGAATAATATTACAGCAACTTATGCCGCCGCACGCAGAGCCGCCTCTCTCGTCCTGTCGCTGGCAACAAGAGCCTGCCACAACGGAGACTGTTTTAACTTATCCGGGTCCTCGAAATCATCTTTGGCATCATTTTTTACATACTCCTCGACAAACCTCGCTATAGTTTCATCATGTTCCCCGCTAAGCTTGGCAAGCGCGTCATTTAATTTTGTCAGATCGCCGTCCACCGCGTTCATAAACGCAGAATTAAGAAGATTGTCCACGGCGCTTTCGGCGTATTCCTCCCCACCCCCTATGGCTCCAACAAGTTCCATCATTGCTCCATATATCTTTTCACACTCGGCGACGCTCGAACCGGTTGCCGCGATATACGACGCTTTTGACTCCAAGGAATCGAGTGATAATAAAATTTCTTGTCTTACTTCAGGAGTAAGAAAATCGGTGGTTGCTTTAATAGCTCCGGCGAGTCTCACAACATTTTCCGGATTAAAATCTTTTTCAGCCTCACTCTCCACCACCTCGTCTATCTTTCGCTTCGGAAGATCAAAAAACTCTTCTCTAGTTAGAGAACGCAGGGCTTTATAAGACTCGTACTTCTCATCTCCTATCTCGTGCCTGAAGTACTCGGCTATATTCCCATACTCCGCAGGATCGAAAAGCACCATCGCCGATTTAAGCTCGTCCATCCGTCCCTCGTACTCGGCTATAAAAAACAAGTCGCCCAACTGCGAATAAAAAGAGTCGAATGTTTTTTGCATTTCCGACAAGTACCCATCCAGATACTCCCGCATGATTCCTGTAACGCCATCCGCGTCCTTTACGGACCCGCTTTCGTAAGCGGCCTTCGTGGCCTCGAGATATTTTTTTACATCATAGAAGGCGGCTAGTTCCGTATGCAGTCTTCCCTTCTTTAACTCCTCAAAGTTGGCGATCAATTCGCTCTTAGAAGAAAACACAACGCGCCTGGCGCGATCGGCTAAGGCATCAAACTGCATCTTCCTAATCGTCTCCGATCCCAGCCCGATTAATTCCAGAGAACGATGAAACTCTTTTCTGGCGGCTTCGCTCTTCGCAATATCATGTCCGCTGAGAGCTTCGAACGCTTCATATATAGAATGCGCGTTCTCATGGCGCATGCTTTCCGCCTCGTCCTCAGGATCTCCGGATTTTCTTACGACATTGAATACGGTTCCGGGAAAGTGCGCGCCATACATGCCGCGATCGTAGCCCAGCTTCTCCATCCCCTTGTCATCCAGCAGGAAACTTATACTAAGGCTGGAAAAGGCGGTTTCTCTTTCTACAGCACGCAGACTGGATATTCTTCCCGGCATTTCAACACCGCCTGGATTATGCCTAAACCTCTCATATTGCCGCACCTTATCTTTAAGAATCGGCCTCGCGCTACTAAGCGTTCTAAGGATGCGGACGTCCGGATCGTTATTTATCTCTCTTATTCGGTCTACAAGCTCGCCGCGCCTCTCTTCTAATCCGGCTCCCTCGGGAGAGGAAAAGTCGAACTCTATTTTCTCTATAGTTTTATCAACTTCTTCTTGCTCCCGGACTAAAGCTCTTTCTTCTTCCAGCTTAACATCCGCCGCGGTGCCATATCTCTCCAATACATCCTCTATCTTCGCGTCGACGGCAGACACGAACTCCGCCCCTCGCAGATCAGTCCTTTCAAGAACGGAACGCAACTCGGTTATAGTGCCTATGCGCTCCTTAAGCTTCTCGTGAACCCCGTCCTCAAGCTCCGCGTCGTGTTCGGCTACATCTTCTAAAACCGGCTTCTCTATTTTTTCTAAATCAGCGTCCCCGCCGGCATCCATTGGGGATTCGAATTTCGGAAAGTTTTCCATGCGCTTACTCCATATTCTTCAGGGCGGCGACTCTTTCTTCTATTGGAGGATGCGTCATAAATAGTCTCTCAATCCACGAAGCCTTTTTCTTATTCTTATAAGGATCGCTTAACCAAAGATGTGCGGTGGCCGTGTTCGCCCTCCTCATCGGTATCGTGTTTTGCTCTATCTTCTGAAACGCGCTTATAAGCCCCTCGGGATAACGGGTGAGAAGCACGCCGGACGCGTCCGCCAGGAGTTCTCTTTTGCGGGAAATAGCGAGCTGGATAAGCGTAGCGACTATGGGAGAAATTATGGCCAGCCCTAAAGCGATAATGATAGTAAGCGCGCCGCCGTTCCCTCTCTCCTCATCAAAACCCCAAAAAAAGGAGTTCAGGAGCCAGTTGGCCATAAGAGAAATCATTCCGACCAGAACCACGACGACCGAGGAGACTAAGATGTCCCTATTGCCGACATGTGAAAGCTCGTGAGCGATTACCCCCTCAAGCTCGGTCTTGTCCATTATCCTCAAAAGTCCGGCGGTTACGGCGATAGAAGCGTGCTCCGGATCGCGGCCGGTGGCAAAAGCGTTCGGGGCCGCCTCGGGAACAAGATAAATCTTCGGCGTCGGCAGACCGGCGGTTATCGCCAGATTCTCCACGATCCGGTAAAGCTCCGGCGCGTCCTCCTTCTTGATAAGCCTGCCGCCGGCGGTGGCTAAAGCGATCTTATCCGACCACCAGTAGCCAGCGAAACTCATCACGACGCTGAAAATTATAGCTATGATAAGTATGAGCGAGTTTCCGTAAAGCTGGCTGAAAACAAAGCCCAGCCCTATCACGACAATCAGAAAAAAAGTGAAGATAAGATAGGTTTTGCGGATATTGGAGTCTTTATAAGAGTAAACGCTTGCCATAATAGTATAAAATCGTGAAACGTGAATCACGTACCGCGAATCGCGTTTTACGTTCCACGGTACGCGGTTCGCGATTAAAGTTCTATCAAAACCGTACCTTGACCGGCTCTTTCTCCTCCTCGGTAGCGGTTTCAAAGAAGCTTACCCCCTTCACTCCGAAAGCTCCGGCAACGATATTCGTGGGGAATATTTTTATAAGAGTATTCAAGTCTCTCGCAGTCGAGTTATAGAAACGCCTCGAGGCCTGAATCTTGTCCTCGGTGTCGGTCAGCTCGTCCTGCAGTTTAAGAAAGTTCTCGTTCGCCTTAAGATTCGGGTAATTCTCGGCAACGGCAAAAAGAGACTTAAGGGTTCCTGAGAGCGCGTTTTCCGCCTTATCTCTTTCTA